>JAYVZC010000352.1:0-7534 GCA_043783695.1 Bacteroidota bacterium | reverse complement strand
TTACTCGTGAACAATTAGAGAAAATTTATACAGGAGAAATAACAAACTGGAACGAAGTTGGTGGTGCTAATGAAAAAATTGTAGCTTATTCGAGAGAATCAAGTTCTGGGACATTTGAGTTTTTTAAAGAACATGTTATGAGCAAAAAAAATTATTCATCATCGGTATTAAGCATGCCTGCAACAGGCGCAATTGTTCAATCTGTTAGTCAAACAAAGGGAGCAATTGGTTATATAGGATTGGCATACGAAAGTACCGGTGTAAAAGCTATTTCAGTATCTTATGATCAGGGAAAAACTTTTGTTGCTCCCAGTGTAGAAGCGGCAAAGGATAAATCGTATCCTATTTCAAGACCACTTTATTATATGTATGATCAAGTGAATGCATCTAAAGTAAAACCTTTTTTAGATTATGCACTATCTGAAGAAGGACAAAAAATAGTTGCAGAAATTGGCTATGTGCCTTTAAAATAAAATTAACTATTCTGTTTTGAAATATGGTCACCTAGTTTAGGCGACCATATTCATTTTTAATAAACATTGGTAACATTAATTTAACACAAACTTAACACAGAACAGCCTTATTAAAAGTCAACCAATTTTAACTTTGCAGGGCATTAATATAGATTGCATTGTTTGAAAACATTTTATAAGAAATTTTCCGAAAAATTTATTGAAGGCTTGTTGATGTTGAGTGGAACAGTAACAAGTTTGACCGTTGTATTGATTGTGGTTTTTCTTTTTAAAGAAGGATTAGGTGTATTTAATAAAAAGCCTGTAGAAGAAGGTTATGTGATTGCAATTAACAACAGCAATCCAGTAAAAAAAATATCATCTGAACAAATCAAAAATATTTACGATCAAAAAATTACGCATTGGAGTGATATTGGTGGAAAACCAGATTCCATTGTTTTATTTCGCTTAGAAGACATTACAAATTTTTATTCAGAGGAAGAAATTGGAGAAAACTTTGAAGGGCTTTCAGTTTGTATCAATCGCTTAGTTGATAGCCTTCCTGATATCATTGCATTTTTTCCTGAAAAATATCTTGCCAAAGATTTCAAAGGGACTCAGCTACAAATAGATAAAATAAGTTTAAAAGAATTTTTTACCGGGAAAGAGTGGTTCCCCACAGCTCAGCCATCTGCACAATTGGGCGTTTTGCCTTTGATATTAGGAACCTTGTGGGTGAGTTTAGGTGCAATTTTATTAGCATTGCCATTGGGATTAGCTGCAGCAATTTACATGAGCGAAATTGCAAATGATAGTGTGCGTAGAATTATGAAACCCTTAATTGAATTGTTGGCTGGTATTCCATCTGTTGTTTATGGATTTTTTGGATTGGTAATTATTGTTCCGCTTATTCAAAAAACATTTGATTTACCTGTTGGTGAAACAGGCTTGGCAGGAAGTATCATTCTTGGAATTATGGCTTTACCAACTATTATTACAATTTCTGAAGATGCGATGAGAAATACTCCGCGTGCTATGAAAGAAGCTAGTCTGGCATTAGGAGCAACAAAATGGCAAACAATTTATAAAGTGGTTGTTCCGTATTCTATTTCTGGAATTTCTGCCGGAGCCATTTTAGGAATTGGCAGAGCTATTGGTGAAACAATGGCTGTGTTAATGGTTACAGGAAATGCAGCAGTTATTCCGCATTCTATTTTAGAGCCTGTAAGAACTATACCAGCAACCATTGCAGCTGAATTAGGCGAAGCACCAAATGGTGGATTGCATTATCAAGCGTTGTTTGCTTTGGGTTGTATTCTTTTTTTAATAACATTATTTATTAATCTAACTGTTGAGTTTATTTCGAACAGAAAACAATATAATAAACATTAATGCAATTACCAGACGAAGATAAATTAGCAAAAAGTAAAAAACGAAAGCAAGCACTTGCATTTTGTATTTTTAGAATCCTCAGCTATTCTGTTGTCGCTATTCTTTTTATAATCCTTTCTTTTATTGTTTACAAAGGCATTTCAGCAATCAGTTGGGATTTTATTACAAAAATGCCGGAAGATGGAATGACCAAAGGAGGAATTTATCCTGCCATTATTGGAACTTTATGTTTGGTTGCGGGAAGTATGATTTTTGCATTTCCTGTTGGTGTGATGGCTGCCATTTTTATGAACGAATATGTGAAAGATGGAATCATAAAAAAAATTATTAAACAAATGACAAATAATCTAGCCGGGATTCCTTCCATTGTATTTGGATTATTTGGAATGTCATTATTTGTAAATAAATTAAAATTTGGCGATTCTATTTTAGCTGGTTCATTAACACTTGGTTTGCTTGCACTGCCTGTTGTTATTCGCACTACCGAAGAAGCATTAAAAGCAGTTGAAAACACATTTCGTCATGCGAGTTTAGGTTTGGGAGCAAGTAAATGGGAAACCACAAGAAGGGTTGTTTTGCCAATTGCATTTCCGAATATCATTACTGGATTAATTTTATCTATAGGAAGAGTTTCTGGAGAAACGGCTCCTATTTTATTTACAGTTGCTGCTTACTTCTTACCAAAATTGCCAACTAGTATTTTTGATCAAGCAATGGCATTGCCATATCACTTGTATGTTATTTCTACGAGTGGAACAAATATTGAAGAGTCGCGACCAATTGCTTATGGAACAGCTTTGGTGCTTATTATAATTGTATTAATTGCCAACTTACTCGCAAACGGATTAAGAAAATATTTTGGTAAAAAAGTAAAAATGAATTAGACTCCTCTCTTTTATTCTCTCCCCATTAGGGGAGAGGGAGCGGAATAAAAAAATATTCAGATGTATAAAATCGAATCAAAAAATGTTGATTTTTATTATGGTGCTTCACAAGCATTAAAAAATATCAATATTGCTATTAAGCAAAATACAGTTACCGCTTTGATTGGACCATCCGGTTGTGGAAAGTCAACGTACCTAAGATTATTCAATCGTATGAACGATTTGATTGATAACATAAAAATTGGAGGACAGATTTTAATTGATGATGATGACATTTATGCAAAGGGGGTAAATGTTGATAGCTTAAGAAAAAAAGTTGGAATGGTATTTCAAAAACCAAACCCATTTCCAAAAACAATTTTTGAAAATGTGGCTTATGGTTTACGTGTAAATGGAATTACGGATAAAAAATACATTGAAGAACGGGTTGAAACTTCTATTAAACAAGTTGTATTGTGGGATGAAGTAAAAGATAAATTAAAAAAATCGGCTTTCGAACTTTCTGGCGGACAACAGCAACGATTATGTATAGCAAGAGCATTAGCAATTCAGCCTTCTATTATATTAATGGATGAGCCAACATCTGCATTAGATCCAATATCTACAGCAAAAGTGGAAGAATTGATTTACGAGTTAAAAACAAAGTACACTATTGTAATAGTAACGCATAATATGCAACAAGCTGGTCGTGTTAGCGATACTACTGCTTTCTTTTATATGGGCGAATTAATTGAATATGACAATACAAAAATATTATTTACGAATCCTAAAATTGAACGAACACAAAATTATATTACGGGTAGATTTGGATAAATTAGGAATTATGAATAAATACGAATTACAAATCTGTGTAATTCGTTTAGTGATAATTTAAATTTTTGACTTTTAACTTTTTAACTTTTAACTTATATGTCGCACTTAGATATTGAATTACAGCAATTGAAAACCGAAACTATGAAAATGTGGTTGCTCGTTAATTTACAATTAGCAAAAGGAAAAGAGTCGCTTCTTAAGTTGGATAAGGATTTGGCACGAGAAGTAATTTTAAGCGAAAGACGTGTCAACGCTTACGAATTAAAATTGGATAGAGATTGTGAAAATATTTTCGCACTATTTAATCCGGTGGCAGTTGATTTGCGTTTTGTATTAGCAGTTTTAAAAATCAATAATAATTTAGAACGAACAGGGGATATTGTAGAAGGTATTGCAAAGTTTGTACTGAATGTGGATAGCAATTTTGATACAAAATTATTAGAAATAACAAGAGTGGTAGAAATGTATGCTGCTGCAAATAGTATGATGGAAGGAGTTTTGGAAGCATTTGACAAAGAAGACACTTCTCTTGCACGAAAAGCATTTCAGCAAGATGAATTGTTGGATGACATTAATATTAAAGCAAATTCCATCATTGCAGATTATATTCGAAGTCACCCGGATAATATTGATGCAACATTATACTTATTGTCTATCATCCGTAAGTTGGAAAGAGTTGGAGATCAAGCTAAAAATATGGCCGAAGAAATTATCTTTTATATAGAAGCAAAAGTTTTAAAGCATCGTTCCAAAGTTGAAAAAAGTAAAGAATAGAACATAGCGTTTTGCTATTTTAAAACCTTTCTTGAGTTTACAGGAAAGGTTTTTTTGTTTTTAATAATTTGATTATCAATTAATTGTGCTTTTTCTTAACATTAAATTAACATAAGATTAATATAACGTTAAAGCACATTTGTCGACTTTACATCATTTTGAATTTATATTTGGTTAACATTAAATTAACATACAACAAATTAAAAATTCAAAAAAATGAACTTAAACATTTTTCAATTTTTTCAGCCAAAGGATAAAATATTTTTTCTTCTTTTTCAACAAGCGGCAGCCAATGCCGTGGCTACTTCCAAGGTAATGGTAGAGTTAGTAACAACATCTTCGACTGATAGAAGAAAAGAGCTTTTTCGCGAAATAGAACGATTGGAGCATGTTGGTGATGGGATCACACATGAAACATTTAATCAATTAAGCTTGAATTTTATCACTCCATTTGACCGTGACGATATTCATAGCTTGGTTTCGGCAGTTGATGACATTGTAGATTATATTCACGGTGCTTCTAAAAGAATGGAATTGTATAAGGTAGAAGAAATGACTCCGGCTATTATAAAATTGGCAGAATTAATTTTAAAGGGCTCGGAAGAATTGGAAGTAGCAATTATAGAATTAAGAAATTTGAAAAATATAGCTAAAATTAAAGAAGCAACAGTGCGTATCAATAGTATTGAAAATCATGCAGACGATATTTTTGACATGGCCATAGCTAAATTATTTGAAGAAGAAAAAAATGCAGTAGAAGTTATTAAAATGAAAGATGTTTTGTCGATGCTTGAAACAGCAACAGATAAGTGTGAAGATGCAGCCGATGTAATAAATACAATTTTAATTAAGAACGCATAGAGATTTGATTCTGGTTTAATTTTTATTCATAATATAATACACGATGAGTTTACTAGTTATAGTTATAATACTTGCCCTTATTTTCGATTTTATTAACGGTTTTCATGATGCCGCAAATTCAATCGCAACAATAGTTTCAACAAAAGTTTTAACTCCCTTTCAAGCAGTATTGTGGGCTGCATTTTTTAATTGTGTTGCATTTTTAATTTTTAAAGATCACGCTGTCGCAAATACAATTGGTAAAACAGTGTATTCCGATTTTATTTCATTGCCTGTAATTTGCAGCGGATTAATCGCAGCAATTATTTGGAATTTACTTACTTGGTGGTATGGTATTCCTTCTTCATCATCTCATACTCTTATTGGAGGATTTGCGGGTTCGGCTATTGCATTTGCCTTTTTGAGCAAAGGAATGATGCCAGTCAGTGAAATTATTGATAGTGATAAAATAGGAAAAACACTCTTATTTATTTTACTAGCGCCACTTTTGGGAATGGCAATTTCAATATTTTTTACTCTCATTTTTATACAAAATCGGACTTGGTTAAAAGCTGGAATTCTTCTTTCCTCTGCCGCTACTTTGTTTTATTTGTTTATCGGTTTTCAGGAAAATAAACTTGCTGAAAATCTGAATAAGTTTTTTAAGGTTGATAAATATGCGTATGAAGTAAATATTAAGCACGATTCAACTAAAGTTCATAAGCTGGAAAAGGCAAAAGAAAGTGCCAACTTATGTATTCCTTATCTTTCAAATTACGAATATAAAGGTGCAGAATATGTAGCAAACAAAATTGTGGAACATGTCGACTTAAAAGAAATTACCATAAGTAAATTGGGAGATAAGTTAAATGCGTATTTTAAAATAGATCAGCTTAAAAATAAGGCTAAGGTTGATACTACATTTAAAGAAGATTATAAAGCAACTCAAAAGGTAATCGATAGTTTAAAGCCGATCACAAAAAAATATTTCGAATTAGGACTTGACGGAATGGTGAGTGCAATGAATGAGAAATATCCAATCACTCCTGATAAATTAAAAGGCTTCACAAAAGCAATGAAAATTGATATAAAGGCCGATTTAGTTAAGGAGCTGGATAGGGCAGATAACAAAATAGTTCGCTGGGGTTTGGTTGTAGCGTTATTTATTTTTGCTTTCATGTTTATTTACAATGAAAAAATAAAAACCCCTACTGCAACAAGAACATCAAATTCATTTAAACGCGCACAATTGCTTTCCTCAGCTGCTTTCAGCATTGGCCATGGTGGAAACGATGCGCAAAAGGTAATGGGGATCATTGCTGCAGCTTTAGTAGCAAGTGGCACTATTGTCGACATCAAATCAATGCCCGATTGGGTTCCTTTGTCTTGCTATTTAGCAATTGGGCTTGGTACTTTAAGTGGTGGATGGAAAATCGTAAAAACAATGGGTACAAAAATAACTAAAGTTACTCCATTAGAAGGCGTTTGTGCTGAAACTGCAGGAGCAACTACTTTATTCTTAACAGAACAAATGGGTATTCCGGTTTCTACTACACATACTATAACGGGTGCTATTATTGGTGTTGGAGCTACAAAAGGAATTGGTGCGGTAAAATGGGGGGTTACAGTAAGTTTGTTATGGGCGTGGATTCTCACAATTCCAATTAGTGGAATATTGGGAGCACTTTTCTACTGGATATTTAGTTTGTTTTTATAATAATTAGATTTTAATAAAAAAGGGATGACAATTTTGTCATCCCTTTTTATTTTATATATCTAGTAAATTTAATTGACGGAAATTTCATTTGTAGTAACCATATTACTCAAATGTCCGGCTCTATCGCGTAATGTAATCTCAAATTTTATTGTTTTATGATTGGGTCCATAAAGTGGAGCTGCTCTTAATTTTGCTCTTATTTCACCATCTAAAACTTTGTATTGACCATTTGGCGTTAAGTTCGGAACTCTATAAGAATAATATAATGTGTCAATAGCTGTAGTGAATGGATTGTCATAAGTTTTAAAAATCCCATCAAGTGTATCTTTATACAAATACTTCATTTTAAAATCGTTTGGTGAAGTTGCATCGCCTGCCAAAATTCCAATATCGCCATCTCCATCTTTAAAGGAGATAACACAATCTGCTGAGTCGTTTGTGTAAGCAGAATAATACAAAAATTCGATTGCAGGAGTTGCCGGAAAATTTTTTTCTTTTACACAAGATGGTAGAATCAAAGCACTCAAAAAAACGATAATCGATATGTATTTAAAATCCTTCATTTCTTTTTTAATAGATACATAAAATTAATAATTATTTTTGCTCAAAGCAATAGTAAAACGACCAATTAATCTAAATATTGCCTGTTTACCCTTGAAACC
>JAYVZC010000351.1:0-7572 GCA_043783695.1 Bacteroidota bacterium | reverse complement strand
TTATTTTTTATTTTTTAAAGGCGTAAATGAGGAAAATAGTAGAGCTATTTGACGAATTTACAACGCATAAAAACTACAAAAGAAAAAGTCAAGATGAGCAGTTAATATATTGACAGATACTTAGCACTATCAAAGGTTTGCGACCCACATGGTCTGACAGCCAAGCAAAGAAGATATTAAAACCAACATAAAGCAATATGCCAATGATGATGATGGTATTTACTTGGTCAAAATCAATAAACATGAATCGTGTAAAGTAGGTTTGAACATAAAATAACGTTGACCAAGCTATTGCACCCATGCCCATTGTTACGCCAAACAATGCCAGTAGCACCAATTTAAGATTTACTTTTTTGCCAAAAGATTCTTTCAATGGATTGGTAGAAGTTTTGCCTTCCGCTTTGGCTTTGGCAAAAAGGGGCGATTCTGTCATGTTTTTTCGAATATACACCGAAATACCCATCATAAAAATAGAAATCAAAAAAGGTAGTCTCCAACCCCAATTTTCCCAAGCCGATTGAGTCATTACTTTTTTGAGTATAAAAATAACCACAAGTGTAAGTAGGAAAGCAAGAGCTGCGGTAATCTGAATCTACGAAGTCCAAAATCCCCGCTGACCTATAGGCGAATGTTCAGCTACAAATGTGGCAGCCCCGCCATATTCACCACCAATAGCCAAGCCTTGTAATAGCCTTAAAATTAGAATGATAAGAGGTGCCAAAAACCCAATGGTTTGATACGTAGGCACTAAGCCAATAGTAAAAGTGGAGCCGCCCATGAGCAGCAGCGTTACCATAAAAGTGTATTTTCTGCCAATCAAATCGCCCAATCTGCCAAAAAATAAAGCCCCAAAAGGGCGAACCACCAAGCCTGCGGCATAAGTAGCCAAGGTTGCCAAAAAAGCGGCGGCAGGGTTTTCTTTCTGAAAAAATTGCGTAGAAATAATGACGGATAAACTTCCGAAAATGAAAAAGTCGTACCACTCAATCAACGTGCCTACTGATGATGCAGTGATGATTTTGATCAATTCTTTGGTTGAGGTTTGTTTTATTTCTTGATTTTTTTTAAACTTTTTTTTTAAATTAATGATTGATCAATTTTGCTTCGTTTTCCACATCTTTTTTTTCCAAAGCAGCCACACCTTCTACTTGCTTATCAATATTTAAAAACTGCAAAAGCAACCAAGCAAACGCTAACATTAGAGCAAATGCAAAAAGTGTAATTTGCCAACTGTAATTTGCTTTAATAGGGCCAATTAAGGCAATGAATGCCATTCGCCCAAGGTTAGCTAATGTCATATACAAGGTAAACTGGCTTGCCGAAACTTTTTTCCAGCAGCATTGCATAGCAATGGCAAAAATGCCGATGCAAGAGAAAGTATATAGCACATTATATACCATCATAAACGCATAAATAAAACTCCTATCGCTCCAGTATGCTTTTGAAAAAGCCAGTACGGTTGTAGAAAAAATTGAACTGAAAAAGTAAATATTCGTCATTTTTTTCTTGCCAAACTTATCTACCAAAATACCACCTATGATCATACCACTAATACCGCCAATTAATGACGCTGTTGAATAGTATTGAGCGTAGTTCGCATTAGTCCAACCTAATTCTTTTACAGTAAAAATGGGAAGCAACGTTTCCATGTAATTGAAAGCTCCCTGTGATATAAATATTAGCATTGCCAGTAACAATGAGTTACGCAAACTAAAAACGCTGTATAATGATTTGAAAATAGAACGCCAATTTGTTAGTTGCAACTGTTTGGTTTCTGGTGATGCTGTGCCTGCTGTCCAAGGCAAAATCTTTTCCCCATGTCGTTCTCTTAAAAGTAAGGGTACTAACATAATGACACTTATAGCAACTGCTAGCATCAACATTGCGGTGCTAAAATTGTATTTATTTAGCAGCCAAGTTCCCGCAGCCAATGAAGCCGACATAGCTATAATTAGAGAACCCCACATTAAGCCATTGGCTTTTGCTTGTTGGTGTATGGGAATAATATCAACTGCCATACCATCGGTAGCTACATCAAAAATAGATGCCAAACAACTAACCATAAAACCAGCCACCATCAATTGGTTAAGATTGTTTAAGGGATCAGGTACATAGGCCATAAAAATACAACTGGCTATTAATCCTAATTGCGCTAAAAGTATCCAAGGTCGTTTACGCCCCATGGGTAAATAAGTATAGCGATCCATTAGTGGTGCTACAATAAATTTAAAACTTGGCGGTAAGCTAACTGCTACTGCAAAACCTGCAATTTCTCCTGGTGTTTTATCATTCATAGCTAACCATGCTGGTATGCTCAATAGCAACATACCCCATGGTACACCTTGTGAAAAATACAATGCAATAAAAGCGAAATACCGCAGTAAAGTATGCTCGGCAAGGGCGGGAATGCGAGGGAGCTTTTGAAAGATATTCGCCTCCTTAGCTAAAGAGGATGTGGTCATTTCTTTGGTGGAGGTTTTTTGGCTGTTCATTTATTTATTTTCCGAAAAAATTATTTGAAAGTCAGAATACATTATAATCGTTAAAGATTATGATGCAGCGTCAAACAGGCTTGCAGGCATCTGTTATAACCATATTAGGATGGACTTTTACATCTTCAGATAGCAATTGGGATGACTTGAAAAACTAATGATTGATTTACCACATAACTGTTTTTTGAGCATGAAACCCCGCCCTTTTTGGAAGGTGCTGTGTGTCTGAACTGTCCTTCGTTTCTACATCCACTCAGATAAAGGTAAAAGAAAATTTTGATATTTTAAGAAGCAATATGTTTTTGAAGCATTTTGTATTAAAAGGTAGTTTATAAGAGTCTAATTCAGTAAGTCGCATGCGTGTTTTTTGTGAGGCATGCAGTGAAGTAAGTGAGACTTCAAAGACCTGAACCAAGGTATATGCATTTTCTCTATTTTACATCGCATTGCGTGATTTTTGATTGATATACAGGATACATTTCAAGCTCTTATTTGAAGGCAAAAAGATAATTTTTTCGTCCATTAGCTTGTAGGGCATTGGCTATTTTTGTTTCTGATTTTGTACAGTTTCCGTTTCTAAGGAGTTGTCAATAAATAATTTTTACAATTTAGGCGAAATTACGTAATTCCATTCGCCACTAAACTCACTTCTTTTAATATTTAGCTTTGCCATTTCTTTATCTGATATTTTAAGGCCTTTGTTGTATGTGTTTTCATTAATTCTTGCCTTTACTTTTAACCCTTTAATTGTGGTTGTATTAGCTATTAAATTCACAACAACTTCTATGCTTGTTAAAGGTTTTGCTCTCCAATTTTTCGATATATATGAAAATAGGCGGTGTTCGATCTTGTTCCATTTACTCGTTCCTGGAGGAAAGTGAGACACCGTAATCTCTAAACCTAATTCTTTAGCTAATTTTTGCAATTCCGTTTTCCATAATCTACCTCTTGTACTGTTGCTTCCGCCTCCATCCGCTGTAATGTATATTTTTTTTGAATTTATATATAATTCCTTTCCCATTTCATTCCACCAACATCGAATAGAATTTACTGCAAACTCTGCTGTATCGCTGCTTATTCCAACATTAACAAAGCCTTCATTTTTCTCAATATCATAAATTCCGTATGGTACTGCTTTTCCTAATTCTTTGTCTACAAAATCATACACTTTAACCTCAAGTGGATGCTTTTTAACTTCCCATTCTTGACCGTTATTTTTGTAATTCCCTATCAATTCTTTCTTTTTACAATCCACCGAAATTACTGGACAATTATCGTTCATAAAAGATATGCAAGTCGAATTTATGTATTCAAATTGTTCGTTTCTATCTTCTATTTTAGCTCCCTCATCTGGTTTTTTATTCGACTGAAGGCTATAATCAAGTGAAATTAAGCATTGTCTAACTGCTTCATGACTTACTTTATAACTTAAAAGAATTAGTTCTGCAACTATTTTCCTAACACTCTTGTTAGTCCATATTAGTGGTTTCATTGGGTCTCCCATTTTGTACGGAGAAACTAAATCCTGTATCGTTTTGAGTAGTTCAGGATGAAGTTCAGAAACCTTTTTTCTGCCGCCCCCAATTTTTCTAATTCGAGTACTTTCTAAAACATTTTCAGCAGAAATTGCTTCTTTCCCTCCTTTAGCTATTGTTCTTCGAGTTACAGAGCTTAATTCTGAAATAATAGTTTTTCCTCCCCAACCTAAACTTGCTGCTTCAGCTGATAAATATGCTCTTGATTGTCTCTCGTCTAACATCGGTAATACCGAATTGATACGAGCTTTGATTATTTCTTTATCTACCATTGTTTTTTAACAAAGATAAGAAAATTTATCAATTTTTAAGCATTTTATTTATTGACAAGTCCTAAGTACACAGGAAAGAGCTAAAGGGAGAATCCATGAGAAAAAACATCAAAAATTAAAACAAATAAAAATTTTTGAATCAAAATCAAATCGACACCAAACAACTCAATTCAAGTGGCTCCCTTTGAACCGGAATGCGTGGCTCAATTTCACCGGAATATGTAATCAGGAGCATACTTTTATGGCGTATAGGTGGCTTTCTTCTGCTTGGCTAAATGTTACCTGCTGGCGTTTTTTATTGTCTATTTTTCGTTAAAATTTATAACTATACCCAAATCTTATTACTTGCGTTTCGTAATAGTCGTTGCTTGTATAATTAAAGCCTTGTCCGTTGATTTCTTTTTTGATTATCATTGTATTAAGTAAATCGGTTGCGTTAAAAAATAGTTCGCCTTTTCCTTTTTGAATTGCTTTTTTAAGTCCAAGGTCTAATGAAAACCTTGATTTTATTTTACCTTGTGGAATAATGTCAGGTGCTAGATAAATAGCTGTAAGTTGTGCGTCAATGTTTTTAGGAAAATGAAATGTGTTATTCAACTTTATGTTGCCTGAAAATATTTCTTGTTTGTCTGCTGAAAATGTGTGTGTTATTGGATATTTATTTTCAACAGCAAACGCATCAATTTGATTTCGGTACGCATTTAGATTGATGTTGAATGAATATAATTTTGAAATGTCTTGTGTTAAAACCATTTCTAATCCTGTGTTGTAACTTTTATTTACGTTTTGAAAAGTTGCATAAATTAAATTACTCGGTGGAACAGTGCTTGATATTCTTGTTATAGTTCCGTCAGCAAATCGGTGATAAATTGCGTTGTACAAACTACCACTTTTCCAACTTGTTTTATAACCCAACTCAATTGAATTGGTAAATTGTGGTCGCAATGCAGGGTTTCCAACTTTGATAATTTCGGCATCGTCATATTTTGGAAAAATACGAATATCCACTTCGTTAGGTCTGTCCACTCTACGGTTGTAGAAAATGGAAAGTTTATTATTGTCGTTTATTTTATAAGCCAAACGTAAATTTGGAAATGGTTGTGTATAATTATAACCATCGCTTTTATAAACGATATGATTTGGGTTTACATCATATTGAATTTTTACATACTCAACACGTAACCCTAATTCTGCTTCCCATTTTTTGTTTTCAAAAATATAGTTTCCATAAATAGCAGGAATTAATTCTTTGTAAGTTGCCCAACCACCTGCATTGATGTCTAATACCGAATTTGCTCCCGGTATAAATTGCATATTGGTCGGAATATTTCTGTTACGAAGTTTTATTCCTGTTTCAATTCGACCATATTTTAGTGGTTTTATGTAGTCAAAATTAAAATCATAAACTTGCTCGTCTGATAATAATTTGAAAGCATCTGTACCTGTTGAAGTTGGTAAATAATTGTCGTAAAAATATTTTTCGTCTTCTCTATGAAAAGTGTAATTGAAACCAATATTTAATAAATGGCCTGCTTCTTTAAATTTATGTTGATAGTTGGCTGTTGCCATTATAGTTGTCTTCAATTCGTCTTCCAAAAACTGCCAAAGTCTTTTTCGTTGTGAAAAATCGCTATTAAAAAAAGGTTGGTCGCCTCTGTCAATAATTTTTTCACTTCCAAATAATCCTGAAATGGTTAATGAATTTTGGTCATTAATTGTATAATCTATTCCTGATTTTATGGTTGTAAAATGGGTATTTCTATTTCGTTTTAATTGCGAATTAATCACATCGCCATTATCGTAATTTCTTGTTACAAATTCATTTTTGTTCAGCGTTTCGGTATATAAATAATCACCTTGAAAAAAGACATTGACTTTGTTTTTTCTGTAATTAAGCGAAACACTTGGGTTTATTTTTGGTGTGAAAGTATATTGAGGTCGTATAGTCAGCAAATTCTCTTTTCTAACCCAAAGTGAACCTAAACCTGTTGTAAAACCAACCTTTCCGTTAAATCCGTCTTTCTTATTTTTTTTGTAAATAATATTTATAATTCCTGCATTGCCATTGGCATCATATTTTGCAGAAGGATTGTTGATGATTTCAATTTTTTCAATAGCAGAAGCAGGAATATTGTCTAAACCTGTTTGGTTTCCAAAGCCTGTTATGGCAGTTTGTTTACCATCAATAAGCACCGTTACTTTATCATTTCCACGAAGTTGTACTTTTCCGTCTTGCACCGTTACACTCGGTAGGTTTTGCATCGCCTGTAAAACCGAACCACCACTTTGACTAATATTATCACTCAGAGAAAATGTTTTCTTATCCATTTTCTCACTTATTTCGGCTGTCTTTCCTGTTATGACAACTTCTTGTAATGAAGTTAATTTTTCTTCTATTTCAATGGTTTTGATGTCTATATATTCTGTCAGATTACCGACAAATAAAGATCGTTTGGCAGTTTTGTAGCCAATATAAGAAACTTCTAAATAGTAATTACCTGATTTTATTTTGGATAATGAAAAACGTCCTTCTTCGCTGGTAACAGTCCCACTTACAAAAGTGCTGTCTTTTTCAGTTTTCAAAACCACATTGGCAAATGGCAAAATGGCTTTGCTGTTTTTGTCTTTTATAATTCCCGAAACTGTTACGCTTGTTTGTGCATTTGAAATTGAAAAAATTAGAAGTTGTAAAATTAGGATCAGTAAATATTTTGTTCGCATCATTAAATTCGTCTATTTATTTTGTCAGCAAAGTTAGAAAAAATATTTTTATTTTGTTTGCCGGTTGTGATTATCGGTTTCGTTCGGTACGCTTGCAGGTAACGATTTTCTGCTACAAGAAGTGGCGGATTTGGAACACTAAACTGTCAACCTACCACTTACTTTATTAGATGTACAAAGCTACAATTTACCACTGAACCGCCAATTTTTTTTAGGTGTTGAACACCATGTAGCAGAAAGCCGAGATGTCCACCCAGACTTAGATTGCGTTCAGGGTGATGAGACATTTCGACTTTCTTCTACTTGGCTGAATGTTACCTGCTGGCGTTCTTGTCATTCGTTGCTGAGTCAATGTTTTAAAGGTCTTTTTTTTATCATACCTCCCTTTGTGTCTTTTACACTACTCATAACGACAAAAGCATCAGGGTCAATTTTTTCTATTTCAGTATTTAATTTATTTAATTCAAGTCTGGTTACCACAGTGTAAACAATGTCCACCTCTTTCGTTTCTACCTTTTTACCAAAACCGCGTTTTCCACTATATATAGTTAC
>JAYVZC010000350.1:0-3198 GCA_043783695.1 Bacteroidota bacterium | reverse complement strand
AGGACCGCAACAGGTGGGGCGGGACCAGATCAATGACCTGACGGATGACAGGCTTATTGTTATTTTTGTTTCTGTGGAAGAGGCTCATTCTTTTAAGATTTTGACACCTCAAAGGTTTGAACTTTTTCCGCTATTTTTTAAAATCAGAGTTTCGGATAGTTATGCTATATTTTCTGTTTTCAATCTGCTTTAGTTTTTTCTTTTTGAAACATATTAAGTAATAAACCACCCATCATAGCACCATACAAAGTGCTGTTCAATGGTTTTGATGTTATGGCACAAGTGCCGCTTGCACAGCCAACAAAATAATAATAGAGATAACCGGCAATTGCTCCTGCAATTATTCCTATGATGGTGAGTCTATACTTTAGTATGAAATTCATTTTTGAAATTGTTTAACGGTTTCGCTTAAATCATATACTTGCGATGTTCCGTTGAGTTTTGATTTGATAATGCTGCTTCCTGCCGCACTTCTGTAACCACCAGCACAATGAACGACTATTGGCTTATGCACAGGAATTTCGTTGGTGCGTTCTCTTAATTCGTGCAACGGAATATGAATTGAGTTTGCAAATATTTTGTTTGCTTTTACTTCGGAATGATTGCGAATGTCAATGATGGTGTAAGCATCTTGATTGTTTTTCAATTCTTCGCTGTTAAACAATTTCATTTCTGTATCTCCATAATCCATTACAAAGGCCAAAGCAATTTGCTTTTCATAACCGATTTTTGCTGTGCGTTCCATCAATTGATTTAACACAGTTTCACTTTCTGCAATCAAATAAAAAGGTTCGTTAGGGTTTACAATGCTGCCCAGCCAAGTTTCAAATTTGGTGTCGTTCATCAGGTTGATAGCATTTTTCAAATATGCTTTTTTGAACTGTTCTTGTGGTCTTGTATCAATAATTAAAAAATCAGGATTAAGCGTATTGGCACAATCTGCACAAGTAACAGGATTTCTTTGCTTCACTTTTGAAATGCTTGATGCGAAAGCATCAACACCTTTTTTATTTACTGCCACATCAAACGGAAAATATTTCGGAATGAACGGTTGGTCTGCCAATAGTTCCTCTACAAAATCTGCTTCACTTATATTTTGCAAACTCCAGTTGCTTATTTTTTCTGCTCCAATGGTGCTGCTGTTTTGTTCACTCAACACTTTGCCACACAAACTACCCGCACCATGAGCAGGGTAAACCAACACATCATCGGGCAAAGTCATTAGCTTGTTGCGAAGCGAATGATACATCTGCTTTGCCAATTCTGCTCTTGCTGCGGTAATTGCTCCTGCTTGTTCTCTTAAATCAGGTCTGCCGCAATCGCCAATAAATAAAGTATCACCTGTAAAAACTGCTTGTTGTTTTCCGTTTTCGTCAATGGCAACAATGCTGATACTGTCGGGAGAATGTCCGGGTGTATTCAATGCTTTTAAGGTGATGTTTCCTAAAACAATTGCATCACCTTCATCAAAAGTTTGGTGTTCGTATTCTGCACCTAAAAGTTTACTTGCATAAATGGTTGCTTCGGTTGTGTGATGAATTTCTAAATGACTGCTCACAAAATCGGCATGAGGGTGTGTTTCAATTACAGTTGTTATTTTTACATTATGTTGTTTTGCAAAATCGTAATAAGGTTGCGGATTTCTTGCAGGGTCAATCAATGCAGCTTCTCCGTTGCTGATAATTGCATAGGAGTAGTGAGCTAAATTTTTGTCTTCAAATTGTTTGATTTCCATTTCTCTTTTATTTGATGATGCAAAGTTGCGATGTTGATTTTTCTTGCACAGCTACTTTTGTTACACTACTCAATTTATTTTTGAAACCACATTTTAATAGCAATATCAACAAGCAAAACTGTAAATGCTCTTTTCAAAATATCCCGCAGGATTGCTGTTGCGAACTTTGCACCGAAATAACCACCGATAAAAAAGAAGGCAGCTAAAATCAATGCAGCTTTTACATCTACAAATCCCTTTTAGTAATATTGAAAAGCGGCTAATGCTCCCACAGGAAGCACCATCATTATTAGTGCTGTGCCTTGTGCCATTTGTTGCGAATAACCCAACACCATTACTAAAGCAGGAATAATAATGATAGCACCGCCCAAGCCAAACATGCCGCCAAGCAGCCTCGCAGTTACACCAATTAAGGCAATGAGAACAGAGTTTTGCAACTCCATTTTACTTGTCTTTTTTTCTGGTAGAAAGCCCGAATGGTAAATACAGCGGACAAAAACTCATAAAACTTGTGAGGATAAAAACTCCTGCAAGAAATAGAAGAATGATAGCGGCTGCTCCTGAAATTTGGTTTACGAAATACAAACCAGCGATAACGATAGCCACAAGTATTCTTACTACTCTGTCAACCGAACCCATGTTTTTTTTCATCTGATTGTTTTTTTAGTGTATGAATTAATACATCGCTAAAGTAAACCAATGAAAGTAGCTACACAGCTACTTTTGTTACACAAGGGAAATTTTATTTCTGCCCAACTTGACAAAACCCTCATCTTCCATCTGTTTCAATAGTCGTGAAACCACTACACGGGCTGTTCCAAGTTCGTTGGCTAATTGCTCGTGGGTTCCATAAAGGGTTTGGCTTTTTGTCAATTCACACTTCTTTTTTATGAAGTTTAAAAGCCGCTCGTCTAATTTTTTGAAGGCAATTGCGTTTACCACTTCCAATAATTCTTCAAAGCGTTTGTGATACAAACGAAAAATATAATCCAGCCATTCGGGAAATTCTTTAATAAGCAAACTCACTTTGTCAATTGGAATAAAAAGGATTTCGGTTTCTTCTTCGGCTATTGCCTTTACTTTGCTTGTGTCGTGGTGCAAACCGCCTAAAAAGGACATAATACAACTTTCACCTGCCTTGATGTAATAAAGTAAAATTTCTCTGCCGTCTGCGTCTGTCCGCATTACTCGAATGCTACCAGTTGTAACTATAGGAATTGCTTTGATGTATGCGTTTTCATTTAAGATTGTCTCGTTTTCGGCAAATGTCTTAGCAAAGCCAAAGTCAGCCAGTTTTTCTCTAATTAGCGGAGAAGATTTGAATTCTATGATGTCGTTTAATTCCATTTCGTAAAGTTAGCATTTGTCGGGGTGGTGGGTGGGCTTTGGGTGCGGTTGGGTAAAATTAACCCCGTCAGTTACAGCTGGCGAGGCCGTCTACTCGATTGGCAACATGTGCCCTC
>JAYVZC010000349.1:0-7581 GCA_043783695.1 Bacteroidota bacterium | reverse complement strand
ATTGTAGAAAATTAGTTGTGATACATGGAGTAGGGAATGGGCGATTAAAACAAGAAGTGCGAAATATTCTTAATAACGAAAATATGCGTTACTATGATGGATCGTATGCTAAATATGGATATGGCGCTACTGAGGTGTTCATTAGTAATTAGTTCACTAGTTCAGTAGTTCATTGGTCTACTAGTCGCTACGCCCGTTCTGTGGGTTTTTAAATAAAAACTCCTAAAACACAAAGAATGGGAAACAATACTAATGAACTAGTGAACTAATGAACAAATGAACTACCTTTGCACAGCAGGCCGTTCTATCGTCCCGAGTATTCGGGAAGGAAAGTCCGGGCAACATAGAGCATCCCACTTCCTAACTGGAAGATACTTAGCAATAAGTAATAGCAAGTGCCACAGAAAATAACTACTGAACGCAAGTTTAGAAAAGGTGAAAATGTGAGGTAAGAGCTCACGGTTATGATTAGCAATAGTTGTAGCGGGTAAACCTTGGGAGTTGAAAGACCAAATAAACCGAAGCATAAGAGTTGCTCGCTCTATTCGGAGGGTAGGTTGCTTGAGTTTTACAGCGATGTAAAATCTAGATAAATGATAGAACTCGACAGAACCCGGCTTATAGGCCTGCTTTTTTTAAAAATACTACGAACCTGTCTGCCGACAGGCAGGTTACGCACTTCGACTACGCTCAGGTGACGAATCAAAAAAAATCACTACTAGAACGTCACACTGAGCGTAGTCGAAGTGTTTAAAAAGAACATATATAGATGAAACAATATTCTCTCAACCTTCTTACCCTTTTTATCTTAATCGCAACAACTTCGTTTGCCCAAAAATCAAAAAATAAATCCCGCGAAAATATCATTACTCTTAAGAATGGTGCTCTTTTCGTTCGCTTAAGAACTTCTGAATTAAAAATCAACGCTTTGAAAAGTAAAGGCATGTTAAAAGAAGCAGAAGAAATTCGTGTGGCTCAGGAAAACACAAATAAGTCTATAGTAGATGCATTTAAAGCTAATTTCAGCTTTTGTCCCGTTTATTTTTTCTATTCCAATCATTCAACAGAAGTAAAAAATGGAAATTATAAAGGATTCATTTTTGATGTGAATATGCAAACAGACTCTTCTTTTACCAGCAATAACTACCTGATTGGAGAGTTTGATGAAAGCAAAACAACGCAATTAGACGCGTTTTATATTAAAGATAAAAATTACCAACAATTAAGCAGGCCATTTCCATTTTACATTAAGCAGATTGAAGCACTTGTCAGCACTCGTTCGTATGAGAAAATTGTATTCATATTAAATAAAAAATTATTCGAATTTTATTCTAAATAAAACCGACTCATTTATTTTTATTTTCTACAAATAGCGTCAATTCGATTAATTATAGTATATTTGCACCGGTTTTAGTCAAAATAGGATTTTTGCTGAGACGAATTTACGACTGTAGAACATTGCCGAAAAAGCCCCAGAACCAATGATGGTGGGCTCCTTATAACACAGTTGTCGGATTCAACTCACATGTACTTCCTTGTAAGTGACGACTGTATAAATTAACTTAATAAAAATTTAATGAACAAATTTGAAGCGTTAGGCTTTAACAATGCTATTGTTAAAGCAGTAACAGAATTGGGTTTTGAAAATCCAACTCCAATCCAGGAAAAAGTAATTCCTGTATTATTAGCCGGTAATACCGATTTAGTTGCCTTGGCACAAACGGGAACTGGTAAAACAGCAGCCTTTGGTCTGCCCTTAACTCATCTGATTGATTTCACTTCACGTGATACTCAAGCGGTAATTATTTGTCCTACACGTGAATTGTGTATGCAAATTACACGCGATTTGCAGAGTTATACTAAATACATTGACGGTGCAAACATTGTTGCTGTGTATGGTGGAGCAAGTATCGATAATCAATCGCGCGACATTAAGAGAGGTGCACAAATTGTTGTTGCAACTCCCGGACGTTTGTGTGATATGATCGATCGCAGACGAGTAAATTTTAGTAACGTACGTTATGCTGTATTAGATGAGGCTGATGAGATGTTAAACATGGGATTCAAAGAAGATTTGGATACTATTTTATCTCAAACTCCTGAAGAAAAAAACACTTGGTTGTTTTCTGCAACTATGCCAGATGAAGTTTTGCGTATCTCTAAAAACTATATGGAGAAGCCAGTAGAAATAACTGCTGGAACAAAAAATGCAGGTAACGAAAACATCGAACACATTTATTATGTTGTTCAGGCACGTGATAAATATGCAGCGTTGAAACGTATCGCAGATTCAAATCCGGATATTTTTGCAATTGTATTTTGTCGTACTCGTATTGAAACACAAGAAATTGCTGATGCATTGATTAAAGATGGTTACGGAGCAGATTCATTGCACGGTGATCTTTCTCAACAACAACGTGATCATGTTATGAAACGCTACCGTTCTCGTTCATTGCAAATGCTTGTTGCTACAGATGTTGCAGCTCGTGGTATTGATGTGAATGATGTAACTCACGTTATTAATTATAACCTGCCTGACGAAATTGAGAATTATACTCACCGTTCTGGTCGTACTGCTCGTGCTGGTAAAACAGGTACTTCTATCTGTATCATCAACATGAAAGAAGTTGGAAAGATCAGAATCATTGAGCGAATCATTAAAAAGAAATTCACTCAAGGTACTATTCCTACAGGCTTTGAAGCTTGCGAAAAACAATTATTCAGCTTAGTGAAAAAAATTCACAATGTTGAAGTAAATGAAGATGCAATTGAAGCTTATTTACCAAACATTTATGAAGAATTAAAAGATCTTACAAGAGAAGATATAATCAAACGTTTTGTTTCTACAGAGTTTAACCGCTTTTTAGATTATTACAAAAACGCTCCTGATTTAAATGCAGCATCTTCAAGAGATAGAGAACGTTCATCTTCAACTCCCGGTTTAACTAAATTGTTTATCAACTTAGGTGAATTAGATAGTTTAGATAGCAACTCTATGAAAGAATATATTGCTGAAGTTTCAGGTGTTGATATTGCAACTATTGTAAGTATTGATGTGAAATCCAGTTTCTCTTTTATAGAAGTGAAAACAGAATCAGCTGAAGTTATTCAAGGAACATTCAAAACTGCTCGTTACAATAATCGTAATGTAAGAATTGAATCTCGCGGAGCTAGCGAAGGAAGATCATCTTCTCGTGGTGGATATGAGGGTGGAGGAAGTGGTGGAAACAGACGCTCATTTGGAGGCGGAGAACGCAAAGGCGGATACGGTGGAGGAAATCGTTCTGACAGAGGTGGATACAGAGGAAATAGCGGATCAGGTGAACGTAGAAGTTCTGGAGAACGTAAATCTTATGGTGGCGCAAACTCTTCAGGAGAACGTAAATCATATGGTGATCGTTCCGACAGAGGCCCTTCTACAGAGCGTAAAAGTTATAGTGACCGTGAGAAAAGTTCTTCAAAAGGAAGCGAAAACTCATCTTCAGAAAAAAGTTATTCTAAAAACGAATCCAGTGGAGGAGGAGATAGAAAAAGTAATTTTTCAAGAGAGAGACGTCCTAGAAAACAATTTTAGGGCCTCACCCCAGCCCTCTCCAAAGGAGAGGGAGTTGGAAACAAAAAAAATCCCGATAAATATTATCGGGATTTTTTATTTAAGTAGGCGCTAGGCTCTGCCTAATGACAAAGTTTATTTCTTAGGAGCAAGAGGAGGTCTCGGTTCCATTAATTTATTCATCGCCATCATTTCGCGCATTGTACGATCCATTCCTTCGCTCGAACCATCTAAGAAAATAACATTTCCTTTGCCATATTCTGCAAAGTTTTTAATTGCTTCTGTCCACATAGAAAACAAGATAACTGAAGTATCTAAATTTGCCTGCTCCATTTCTTTTGCAGCCTGACTCATACCCTTAGCTACTTCTTCTCTGAACAAAGCAACACCTTGTCCGCGTAATTGAGCTGCTAATCTTTCAGCTTCAGCAGCAATTTTAGTCGCATTTCCGTCCGCTTCAGCAGCTTTTGTTTTAGTAATTAATAATGCTTGTCCCTCATTTTCGGCAGCAGCTTTTAAGTTACTTGATGCAACTACTTGTGCCATCGATTTAATGATTGCTTCATCAAATGTGATATCATTTAATTGTAAATCTATAAGGTGATATCCCCACTCTTCAAGGTTTTGATCGATTTGTCCCTTAACGTCTTCCACAATTTCTTTACGAAGTGAAAGCACTTCTGATTGTTTCTTAGTAGCAACAAATCCTCTAATAGAACCTTCAATCGTTCGAACCAAGGCTTGCATGAAATTTCTATCATCGATAAATTTAAATGCTACATTTTTTATGCTTTCTTCATTCGTATTAATTACAGAATAAAGCAACATTGCTTTAAAATACACATTTGCCTGATCTATTGTTATAGCCTGAAATTCAAGCTCAACAGATCGATTTTGAATTGAAACACGTTTGAAAATAACCTCAATAAAAGGCACTTTAAAGTTTAATCCAGGACTCAGAATTCTTCTGTATTTACCAAAAACGGTAACAACGGCTATCGTACCTTGAGAAACTGTAACGAATGATAGAAAAAGTATCAATATGGCTAATACACCTAAAACAATTTGAAAGATTGGCATTTTGCTATGGTTTTATTGGTTAGATTACAAATGTATTATAAAAAAACACCCGACAAGATTTTGTTAATTAATTAAATATTTTTGACTGTATCGCTTTAAAATATGAATGTTTTGCTTATATTTGCATCGCTTTTTAAAAGCAAATGGCTGCGTAGCTCAACTGAATAGAGTGTCTCACTACGGATGAGAAGGTTAGGGGTTTGAATCCCTTCGCGGTCACTAAAAACACCTCACAAATGTGAGGTGTTTTTTTTATCTTTTCTGAAAAAAAAATCACAAAATTCTTCGAAGTAATTCTCTATATTTGACATCCTTGAAATAATAATACTATGACAAATTTTTACGATTGGAAACCCGAATACCTTGATTCAGTTGTTGGAATAACTTCAGCTGCTATCGGCTTCGTTGTTTATTGGTTTTTAGCATTAAGTCCAAAAATAAAATTCAGATATTTTGCAAAATACAAACAAGATGATGCCTGGATCCGTTACGTTTTTTTTCAAAAAATGATGGGCGTTGTTTTTCTGGGAATTATCCCCGGTGGAATTGCGCTTTATCTTTTACCATATTCTTTGGCAGATTATGGATTAAAACTAGGTGATTTTTCTACATCAATGATCTATACAGGTATTATGTGTGTTTTGATTGCTTTGATAAATTATATCGGAACAAAAAATCCTGAAAATCTTAAAAATTATCCGCAAATGCGATTGATGGAATGGAATAAAAAACGAATCCTGATAAATTCTTTTGCCTGGGTTTCTTATTTATTCGCTTACGAATTTATGTTCAGAGGCATCTTATTAATTACGTGCTATCATTCTTTTGGCTTTTGGCCTGCTGTAGCGATCAACCTTTCATTTTATTCTGCTACACACATTGCAAAAGGCTTGGGTGAAACAGTTGGTGCATTTCCTTATGGATTGCTTCTTTGCTATGTTACAATTGCTACGGGCAGTATTGCGGTTTCATTTTTAACACATGTGGCTTTGGCTCTAACGAATGACTACTTTTCTGTTTATCACAGTAAAGAAATGAAATTTGTTTAACAGGCAACCTTATTTCATTTTTACGTTTTTAGATTACTCGGTATTTATTTAATTTAGCAAAAAACTATTCCTTGAAAATTATTCGTTTTTACTTATTATTGATCTTATTGAGTTGTGTAACAAATGCATTTTCTCAAGATGAACAATTACCTGTATCGCCTCCTGCTTCCGGAGAAACTCCACCTGCAAAAAAACAATATTATTTATTGAGTCCACGAATTTCCATTACTGTTCCTCACCCCATGGGAAATAAATCTTTCAAAAAAAGCTTTGTTGGAATTTATGAAGTTTCGGGCGGTTTAAACTTAATGTTGTATAAAGGTTTCTTTGTTGGCGCAACAGCAAAAAATGGTTTATTGAAAATTACAGAAAATAAAATTGCTGATTATAATGCAAGCATGAGAATAAATAATGTTGGCGTAAAATTAGGTGGTGATTTTTATATAGGAGAAAAAAATAACGCCATCTATTCAATTGCTTTTACGTATGGAAAAAATTGGACGGAGTATTCGGGGATAAAATCTAAAAATCCTAATGATCCTCCTAAAATAAATAGTTTTAGCACCAATTATTTTGAACCAGAAATGAATATTTTCTTTTTAATTGAAGCAAATTTTGCTATTGGTGCAACACTTTCTTACACTGTATTTGATGCTCACTTCAATCCTTACGATCTTAAACTGAATGAGTATACTCAGTTTGAAACTAATAATGCAGTATCAACTCAGTTTTTAAGTTTCGGATTTGGCTTTTATTACAGCTTAATCAAAAAGAAAAAGTAGTCCTATATTAATGTCACTTCGATTGTCACCTTGAGTTCTGTCACTTCGATTGGAGTCGAGAAGCGAAGGGCGAAAAATTTTAAATAAAATGTCCCTCAAACAACAACTTTATGTTTTGTGTCAAAAATTTATTGAACAACGAATTGCAAATGCTCAAGAAGCAATTAATAATGCAACTGAATCAGCTAACGATGATACTAAAAGTAGTGCAGGGGATAAGCATGAAACCGGAAGAGCTATGGCTCATCTGGAACAAGAAAAAGGAGTGAATCAATTAAATGAAGCCTTAGGCCTTCAATCCGTTTTACAAAAAATAAATCCTGAAAGTATTTCAAAAACTATTCAAGTTGGAAGTATTGTTGTTACTGATAAAGGGAATTTTTTTATTTGCATTCCTGCGGGAAAGCTAGAACTAAAAAAACAGATTTATTTTGCTATTTCTATTGGCTCTCCAATTGGAATGATGATTAAAAATTTATCGAAGAAAGAGCAGTTTGAGTTTAATGGTCAAGTCTATAACATTCTTGATGTTTTATAATTCAATTCGTTTATATTTGCCTGTCTGCAGAGAGGTAGACTTAAATGCTATTAATTAGAAACCCCAAAACTCAAACTAATATGAAAAAAATTACATTAAGCCTAAGCATTATTTTTTTAATGTTCGTTGGCATCTCAAGCATTCAGGCACAAGAATTAAGAAGTTCAAATGGAAGTAGTTCAGGTAAAATTGATTCTGACGGAACAATCAGAAACAGTTCTGGAAGCAGTGTTGGTAAAATTGATAATGATGGAACAATTAGAAATAGCTCTGGAAGTAGCATAGGTAAAATTGATTCCGATGGAACAATCAGAAATGGTTCAGGAAGTAGCATAGGTAAAATTGATTCTGATGGTACAGTAAGAAATAGTTCTGGCAGCAGCATTGGTAAAGTTGATTCTGATGGCACTGTTAGAAATAGTTCAGGAAGTAGTATTGGAAGTGCGAATGGTGTTTCAAAAGCAGAAGCGGCTGTTGTTTTCTTTTTCTTCAAATTTTAATTTTCAAAATATTTACGCATTAACATTTTGGTCGATAATAACCAAGGTTTAATCTAGTGTTTTATTGAAGACTTCCGAA
>JAYVZC010000348.1:0-3206 GCA_043783695.1 Bacteroidota bacterium | reverse complement strand
GATAAAGTCCGGGAAATATCATAGGAGAAAAAGTAAGGGGGTATTTCACATAGTAAATCATTGCAATACTTTCCTTTTTCATTTCCAATAAATCCATTTCCACTAATGAATCCGCAATTAATTTTATTGTTTTATCAGTTGTATTGGTCAATCGCATTGCTTCTGTTTTGGAAGTTTTCCCTTTCGAAAACAATTCCTTCAGAATATACTTTGCTTCAGGCTTCATTTTATCTTTAACAACCATTAAATCTGAAAAGCCTTCGATGCGCTTTAACATATTATTTGTATCAATCACACTTAACATGAATTCAACTTGATCTATGGCTACCTTTAAAAAATACTCACAAAATTCAATTAACATTTTGTTGGATAAATTTCCTCGCCCATCATAATCACCATGTCTTTTTGAATCAGCATTCGCCAATCGCTCTTTGTATTCTTTATTCGATCGAGCTAAACCACGTGAGATTGACCATAATCCCAAAGCATGCGCTTTTTCATGCATAAAACAAGCATCAGAAAATAAACGAACAACCCTTCCATTTCCATCTAAAAAAGGATGCACCCAAGCTAAACGATGATGTGATGCAGCAATTGATATTATTCGTTTGGTCTTAAGTCTATTTTCACCATTCTTAGGATTATAGGTATTTTCAAATCTCTCCATGAATGCATCTACCTTTTTAAAATGTGGAGCAATCTGTCTTCCAACTTCTACTTCAATATCTCTATACTCTCCAGGAACAACTTCCTTATCTTTCCCTTCTTTCGTTTTCACCATTCTAAAGTCCTCTGGCAAATAATCATAAAAGCTTTTGTGTAGATTTTTTAAATATTTTACCGAAGACGGAATAATTTCATTTTTTTCGTCCTTAAATTCTTCAGATATTTTTTTGTGCACATTAATATGTGCATGCGCCTCCTTTTGAAGATTACGTTTTGTTTTATCTTCGGAATAATCATTTTTTAAAGCTCTATCTATATCCAAAGGGTGAGTATCATGCCCTTCGATCAAATTTGAATAATAACTATTCATAGGCCTTAAAAAATCAGCAATAGCAGCAGCGGTTATCGGATTTAGAGTGCCGGATAATTTTGCAGCCTTCTCGACTAGCTCTATGGCAAGCGCCTCCAGTGTACCGGAAGGGTCTTCCGGCAAGAGTGGTTCCATTGCAATTTGGTCAGTATAAAATCCCTTCTCGTTAATCATATGGCAAAGGTACGACTAAATACAATACAACATCCACTTTTTAGTCAATTATTCCGGTGGTTATTATAGTATATATTCCGGTGTTTATTCAGGTGGTTAAAATAATATCTAAAAAGGAGTATAAAATAATTATAATTATATAATAATCAATATATTATATTTATTAATAAAAATTAAATATTGCATAAATATAACGGCTTATTTTAGCCATTATTCCGGTGGTTAATTACATACTAATTCCGGTGGTTATTCCGGTGGTTGGTTTAGCAGAAAAACACTTGCTTATATCGAAAAAAAAGGCTAACTTTGAGAGTGAAGTACATGGTACTTTGCTCTCTGCTAACGATAAGTAATGTAACTCTCGTTCGGGACTTGCACCCTATAGTCAATGAACATGCCTGACGCACATAAAAAAACGCCTCTCCGAAAAAATCGGAGAGGCGTTTCAATTATCTAAAATCTAATAAACGATTATCTTCTTTACCGTTTCATTCTTCGAATTCGTTAAAGTGATTGTATACACTCCTTTTCCATATTCAACAACACTTAATTTCTTAGTATATTTTCCAGAGAAATTATCTAACGGTTCACGGTAAACAATTTGTCCGAGCGCATTAAACAACTCTAAAGTGTAATTCGATTTCTCTAATGAATTAAATGTAACGCTAAAATTACCATCGTTAGGATTTGGATAAATACTCAATCCAAAAGGATTGTTATCATCAGCTATTCCAACATTAATAATTGTAGTTGTTGCAGATGAAGAGGAAGAACAGCCTGCAGTAGTTACAACTACTGTATAGTTGCCATTAGTTGTTACAGTATAGTTTTGACTCGTTGCTCCAGTAATTAATACACCATTTAAATACCACTGATTTCCTGTTGCCGAACTTGATGTTAACACTGAACCAACTTGAGAAATTGTTGGTGTAGCTGGAATTGCGTTTACTGTAACTGTTCCTATTGCTGTGTTGGTACATCCTAAAGAAGTTCCCGTTACTGTATAAGAAGTAGTTCCAGCAGGAGTAACAACTAATGGGTTGGATGCTGAACCTGTATTCCATAAATAAGTTGTTGCTCCATTTGCCATTAAAGTTGCTGTATCACCAGCACAAATTATTGGGGAGTTAACACTAACAACTGGTAAAGGATTTACTGTAACTGTTGAAACTGCAGTTGAAGTGCAGCCTGATGAAGTTCCTGTTACAGTGTATGAAGTTGTTACTACGGGCGAAGCATTTGCTGTACTAACTCCTGTAGATGTTGCACCAGCAGTCCAACCATAAGTTGTTGCACCTCCAGCGGTTAGATTTGCAGTAGCGCCAGCACAAATTGTTGGTGAATTAACGGTTGTAATAGGTAATGGATTTACTGTAACCGTTGCAACAGCGCTTCCTGTACAAGAACCAGATGTTCCTGTTACTGTATAAGATGTTGTTGCTGCTGGAGTTACAGTTAATGGATTTGAAGTTGCCCCCGTATTCCATGCGTAAGTTGTACCACCACTAGCAGTTAAAACTGCCGGAGAGCCGGAACAAATTGTTGGGGAATTGACAGTTATTGATAAAGATGTTCCAATAGTAACTGTTGAAACTGCTGTTCCTGTACAACTGGAAGTTGTTCCTGTGACAGTATAGGTTGTTGTTACAGCTGGACTAACACTTAAAGGATTTGCAGAGGATCCTGTGCTCCACAAATAAGTTGTACCACCTGTTGCGGTTAGTATTGCCGTTCCGCCAGGACAGATTGTTTGAGAATTTACAGTAACAACAGGTAATGGATTTACAACAACTGTGGTTGTCCCGGCAACACTTGTACAACCGGCAACAGTAGCAGTTACACTATATGTTCCAGCCATTGCTGCTGTTGCACTAGGGCGAGTTGGATTTTGAAGTGTTGATAAAAATGTACTCGGACCCGTCCAACTATAAGTAGCACCTGTTACTGTTGATGCTGCTAAATTAATTGTTGTTCCTTCACAAAATGGACCTGTATT
>JAYVZC010000347.1:0-3222 GCA_043783695.1 Bacteroidota bacterium | reverse complement strand
CTACTCTATTACCTCCTAAAGAAATGTATAGATAATCTTTTAACCAGGAAGACAAAGAAATATGCCATCTGCGCCAGAATTCGGTGATACTGCTAGATTGATAAGGCGAATCGAAATTTTCATTGATTGTAAATCCCATCCAACGTGCCATTCCAATTGCCATATCGGAATAACCTGAAAAATCGCAATAAATAACCATTGCGTAGCCGTATACTCCCATCAAACATTCTATTCCGGAGTGGCGTGCAGGGTCATCAAAAATGTATTGAACGTAATTTACATAGATGTAATCGGAGATGACGACTTTCTTGAACAAGCCTCCCAATATAAGATACAGACCTTTTGCAATGTCTTCTTTGGTAATGTGAATGTCTTTTCTGATTTGCGGAATAAAATCCGAAGCTCTTACAATTGGTCCCATCACTAGCTTTGGAAAGAATGAAAGGAAAAAACAATAATCTAAAAAACTAGAAACAGGTTTAAATTTCCCCCGATACACATCAATGGTATAACTCAAATTTTCAAAAGTATAAAACGAAATTCCTATTGGCAAAATCAACTTCAAAGGCTTTATCTGTCCAAGTTGTAAATCATTAATGATTTCAATAAAAAAGTCGGTGTACTTAAAATAAAAAAGTAATCCTAAGTTAATGACGATACTGAAAATTAGAATTGTCTTTTTTCTTCCTTGTGTTTTTGCAGTATAAATCCAGTTGGAGAGATTAAAATCGACCACTGCTGAAATTAAAATGAATCCGAAATAAAATCCACAAGCTTTGTAAAAAAAGTAAAGCGAAAACAGTGTAAAATAAACAACGCGTAATAACTTACGTTTGTATAAAAATTGATAGCCCAATAAAAAGATGCAGAAAAAAAACAGGAAGAAGCCACTATTGAATAATAGCGGGTCTTTTGCATTGTAAGTCAATTGCGAAATTATTTTATCGATATCGAAATGAAAGTTGAACATTAATTATGCTTCGTAAATTTAACACACCTCTATTCCTCTCTAGAGAGGAATAGATTACTGTACATTTTAAAATATTAGTTTAAAATTAAATCATTCAATAATAGATTAATTCTATACACACCCCTAACCCCTCTCAAGAGGGGAATAGATTTCAGTATATTTTTAAATATTAGTTAAAAGGTAAATTATTCAATAATAGATTAATTCTAATTTTTAGTCCTATCCAATTCCCCTCTAGAGAGGGGTTAGGGGTGTATTTTTTATTTTTTTGTTTTCTTATAATCATCATACCCATCCATCAAAGCATTGTAAAACAAATCGCCTTGAATTTGATACCCTTTTCCAGAAAAATGTACTCTGTCTTTTGCAGACAATTTCATAGCGTACCATTTCCCCATAGAACCATATCCGCCCATAATTTCATACAAATCCCAATAAGCTATATTATGCTGTAAACAGTAGGTAACAACGGTTTCTCTAGCCAATTTCATATCCAAATTCTTGACCTTCCCTTTACGGGTTTTACGATACGAATCGGCTGGAGTAGAAATCAAAATGGAAGCATTTGGATTTGTTGATTTCACACTTACTACCAAAGAATCGATACTGCGATAAAAAAAATCTTTATCAAAACCAACTGAAAATGCCTCATTTGTGCCCAATGAAATAATTATTAAATCGGAACTTAAATAAGATAATTGTTGTGTAAAGTATTTCGACATCACATAGTGGCGGTATTCGGCACCATTCACGCCAATCATATTGTACAATATGCCTGCTGAATCGTTCTCCAATAACATTCCATAGATGCGAGTTGCTTTTTGATTTAGTGTGTCCGCACATTTATTTCTAATATAAATCTGTCGAACAGGTTTATCAAATTTTAATTCGGATACAAATGGGTTTGTTGATTTATCGGTAGATTTAAAGATGCCACGTTCACAATTTTGGTCATCACAAATGGTAATATCGAAATTGTTCAATCCTTTTTCATGAAACAAAGTAAACTTAGTAAAGCTGTAACCTATATTGGGCTGATCTTTCACCATTAAATTAATTTCAGCAAGCGAATCGTTTGTTTCAATTGTAAATCCGCTTATTCCAATGGGCAAAGGTTTATCGTAAAACACATTGCGTTTATAATCCCAAGGCACATTGGTAATTGTTTTGTAAGATGTGGGCTCATTGCTTTTTGCGGAGCGGTAAGGAAACACTAAGCCACGTCCGGCATTACCAAATTTTAATTGCAATTTTTGCCGCATCACTCCTGAAAGCAGATCGGCTTGAATGTGTGAATCGCCAACATGTACAATATTTACACGAGTAATTTTCTTTTGCTCCAGCAGATATAATTTTTCATAAAAAAAAGCTAATGAAGTACTGTCATTTTCTATCCTGTTGAGATTTTTTTTAATGAAAGTATATTGTTTGTAAGCACTGGAATCAACCATTTGCGCTGAAATAGAATCAAATAGCAAGATGCAAGATGCAAGACTCAAAAACAACTTATAATATTTATTTTTTATTCTAGAAAACATAAGGTAGAATTAATTTAAAGATGTTTTATTTTTTTTCTTGTTATAATCGTTGTATTCACTCATAATTTTATTGAATAATAATTTTCCAACTTTATGTGCTCCTTTAAAATTAAAGTGAGTATAATCTTTGTTCGCTAGAGCAGTATCAGCTTCCGCCCACTTTACCATGGAACCATTTCCGCCCATTGCATCGTACAAATTCCAAAATGCCAGTTTATTGTCTTTCGCCATTCTTTTTTGTGTCTCCACTAAAATTGGAACACTTGGGTCGGTTTGATAAACACCACCTTTGCGATAACTTTTATCACCCACACTAATCAATAAAATACTTGCATTAGGAAAGCTGGCTTGCATGTGTTTGATAGCAATGTTCATTCCTTTTTCGTACCAAGAAAAATCGGTTACACTTGGATTTACGGCATTTAAACCATATTCCAAAATTATTAAATCGTAACTCAAACAATCGTTTGTTGATGAATAAACAACTTGTTTTACTTTCTGAATGGGCAACCCTGAATTTCCTCTGAAAGAAAAATTATCCACAAAAGCACCACTATCACTTTCCATGCTAAAACCATAAATATCAATTGGTGTCTCACATTGAAAGCGAGCATTTATCTGTTGTGCAGAAGACTTAATATCTAATTGATTTACTGTATTTGTCCCGCTTAATTTATAACGATTACCATTGATGATAACATAGTTTTCGCCTTC
>JAYVZC010000346.1:0-7650 GCA_043783695.1 Bacteroidota bacterium | reverse complement strand
AATACAAATACAAACAACACCAATGCGAACACCGCAACAAACAATCAAAATACTACTAACACAACAACTGACAATACCTTATCAGTTAACAACACCATTCCTGCTTCACAAGGAAATGTAAATTATCGAGTACAAATTATGGCATTACACAACGCAGTTGATGCTAATAGTTTAGCTTCCAGATATAATATTAGTTCTAAAGTTAATACAGAAATGGCTGAAGGCTATACAAAATATACTGTAGGTTCACATAACGACTACAAAGAAGCTCGTGATGCAAGAGAAAACATGAGAAACAAAGGAGTTGCCGGTCCATTTGTTGCGGCATATAACACAGGGAAACGCATTACTGTTCAAGAAGCATTAATGATTACTAGTCAAAAGTGGTATAGATAATCAATAATGAGGTATTCCTAAAAACTTAATCTAATCTCGACTGGGTTGGGTTTTTGTATTATATTTGTAATTATGATTAAAGGAATAAAAATCATTCTATTATTCTTACTTCTTAACACTGTTTCATATTCCCAAACAGATGAAACAGTTCTTGCTGATAGTATATCGGCAGCTAATTCTGCAAAAAAAGAAACCGAAGCATTTGTATTTAAACCTGCAATTGGGCTAGGAACAGGAATGTTCTCCTTTTATGGCGATTTATACGAAAAACATTTTCAAGCTCCAATGGTTAGTCGAATTGGTTACGATTTAAACGTATCACAACGTTTTACCGATTATTTACAATTCAATTTTTATGTGCTTTTTGGTAAACTCGGAGCCAATGAACGCTATACGCCTAACAATAGAAATCTGAATTTTGAATCACAAATTCGAGTTGGAGGATTAAATTTAACTTATAATTTCGACAATTTTCTTCCTAAAAATAGAGATGCCAGCCCTTATATTTCATTAGGATTCGAATCACTTGAATTCCTTTCTAAAACCGATATTTATGATGAATATGGTAATAAATATTACTATTGGGCGGATGGCTCTACCCGTAATATTGATGAAAATGCTAGCAATGCAAGTTCAGCTATACTTATTCACCGCGATTATAAATACGAATCTGATATCCGCGAAATGAATTTGGATGGTTTTGGAAAATATCCCGAACGCTCTTGGGCGATTCCTGTTGGAGCCGGAGTGATGTTCAAAATCAACGATTATTGGAACTTTAAAATTGGAGCAACAATGCACTTTACATTTACTGATTACATAGATGGAGTTTCCAATAAAAGCGTTGGAAACAGAGTTGGAAAAAAAAGTAACGATAAATTTATGATGAGTTCCGTTTCTTTGCACTACAACTTTGGTATAAAAGAAAAAGGTGCAGAAGAAATAGATGAAGATACTTTCAAAGATGTCGACTTCTTTGCTCTTGATTTATCCGATTTGGATAAAGATGGAGTTCCAGATTCAAAAGACTCCTGTCAAGGAACTCCTGAAAATGTTCCTGTTGACGCAAAAGGTTGCCCTTTAGATGATGATAATGACAATGTACCAAATTACAAAGACGATGAATTGGATTCACCAAAGGATTCGTTTGTGGATACGAAAGGTGTTCAATTAAATGACTCTATTATTGATTATCAGTATAGATTTTATATGGATTCAACCGGTGCATTTGCAACTATTGTAAGACGCGATCATAAAGGGAATGAATTATACAACGCCCTTTATCAAAAAGAATATACAGTAGAACTTGGCACCTTCAAAAAAGGACTTCCTCCTGAATTGATGACAAAATATTTGAGCATTGGAGATATTTCAAGTACAACTATTGATGACTCAACAACTGTTTACACTGCCGGCAAATTCAATAATTTATTGGAAGCTGAAATTCGTAAAAAAGAATTGATAGCAGAAGGATTAATAGATGCAAAAGTGGTATATAAACAAGGTGGTAAATTTTTCAATGCTCCGGCATATACTAACTCAACAAATACAAATAATAACACTAATACCAATAATAACAATAACACTGCAAATAACACAACAAACAATACTAATAATAACAATACCAATAATAATAACACAACAAACAATACAAATAATAACACTAATACCAATAATAATAATAATAATAATAACACTGCAAATAACACAACAAACAATACTAATAATAACACTGCAACAAACACCAACAATACCAACACAAATACAACAACTGCCACAAAAGGAGTTGTTTTAAGAGTTCAATTGGGTGCGTACAAAAACCGATTATCAAAAAATGTATTTAAAGACATTAACGATTTAATTGAAATTAAAACGGATGATGGTTTATACAAATACATGACTGGTTCGTTTACAACATTTGATGAAGCAGCTAAACATAAAGTGGAACTCTTATTAAAAGGATATCAAGGAGCCTTTATTACTGCTTATAAAGATGGCAAACGCGTATCATTAAAAGAAGCTGGTGCTACTCCTCAAAAGAAAGAAGATGTTATCGAACCATCAAGCGATAATACTGAAGTAAATGCAGTCAATAAAAAATTAGTAACATTTAAAATACAAATTGGAGTATTTAAAAGTGAACCTCCGGCTGATAAAGCAACTAAATTTGAAAAAGTAAAAGGACTTACAAAAGAAACTACTCCAACAGGATTAAATAGATATATTGTTGGCCCGTTTGCGGATTATGCCTCTGCACAAACTGCTAAAAACGACCTAATAAAAAATATTGGAATTGAGGATGCGTTTATCTTAGCTTTCTTTAATGGAGAATACATTACCATTCAAGAAGCTTTAGAATTACTAAAAAATTAGTTGCGCTCATGCGGGGTGCGGGATTGGACTCTTACATATATGTTTCCGATATTATACTTGACTCCAATTATAAATGGCATTATCTTTGTCTTGCGATACAAAAACTAAATAAAATAAAAAAAATGAAAAATATACTAAAACTAAGTTTATTAACTGCCGGAATTGCTCTAAGTTTTACTTTATTCGCTCAAGAGGGAATTAAAAAAGATGCTACAACTACAGCCGACAAACTAGAAGCTCCTAAAGCAGCTGAAACTACAACGAATGCAAAAGTAACGAAACAAGATCCTGTAAAAACTGCTCCAAAAAGTAGTACTTCAACATCTTCTAAAACAGATGCAAAATCTGATACAACTAATGGTGGAACTCGAATGGCTATTTCAGAGCAGGGAATGCCAAAGAAAAACAAAAATAAAAGTAGAACAAATACTACTGCCCCACCTGCAAAAACAGAAGCACCAAAAAAATAAAGAAATACTTATAAAAAGAGAGGTTTTTAAAACCTCTCCTTTTATTTTTACGTATCTTTCTGCATGAACAAAATCATTTTGTCAATTGTCTTCAGTAGTTTTCTTATTTCCTGCAATCAAAATGTGAAAGAAAGTAATTTGTCTGCCCAAGAAACAAAGTTAGAAAACACTCAAACAAACTCAATTATGGATACAGCTACTTTCGGAGCGGGATGCTTTTGGTGCCTTGAAGCTCAATTTCAAATGCTGGATGGAGTTCAATCTGTATCCTCTGGATTTTCTGGTGGCACTGTTAAAAATCCTGCCTATCGTGAAGTTTGTAACGGCACTACCGGACACGCTGAAGTTTGTCAAATCGTTTACAATCCTTCTAAAATATCTTATGATGAATTATTAGCTGCTTTTTGGCAATCGCATGATCCAACACAGTTGAACCGACAAGGTAATGATGTGGGCACGCAATACCGCTCTGTTATTTATTATCATAACGAAGAACAAAAAACACTTGCAGAAAATTATAAAAAACAATTGAATGCTTCGGGTGCATGGACAAAACCAATTGTTACTGAAATAAGTCCAGTTGGCCCATTTTATAAAGCTGAAGACTATCATCAAAATTATTTCAATCAAAACGGATCTGAATCTTATTGTCAATTTGTTATTCAACCTAAAGTAGAGAAATTCAGAAAAGTTTTCAAAGATAAACTCAAGCATTAGAATCAAAAAAAATAAAAGCCTCAAAAATATATCTGGAGGCTTTGTTCTATCGTTAAATACCACACAACCGCTTAGTCAAAAAAAGCATAGTAGAATAACTCTTTTTTTTATCCCAAAATCTTACTATCTTTGCGGTCATGTTAAAAGGAAAGGATCTTATTCTTGCTACAAAACCATTTGCCAAAGAAATTCGTTGGAAAAGTTGGTTTTATGCCCTTTCAGCATTCTTTTTTTTAATTGCATCCTTACTTGGGACTTATTTCGTTCCAACAATATATGGAAAAATTTTTTGCAGTTTATCCAGCGCAGTATTTCTTACTCGTTTTTTTATGATTTTCCATGATTATCAGCATCATTCAATACTTCAAAAATCAGCTTTAGCAAATTTCCTTTTCACCATCTATGGGTTTTATATGCTAACTCCTCCAAGTATTTGGAAACGTTCGCACGATCATCACCATAATAACAATGCTAAACTATTTAGTGCTAACATAGGATCTTTTCCAATTATGACGAAGCAAAAGTTTATGGAAGCGTCCAAAAACGAAAAGCGTATTTATTTAGCAATTCGTCATCCTTTCAATATGATTTTTGCTTATTTCACTATGTTCATATACGGCATGTGTATTCAATCATTTATAAGCAGTCCAAGAAGACATTGGGATTCATTGGCTACAATAATACTTCACTTGGGGATAGCTGTAACATTGTTTATTTTTGCCGGCCCATTAACTTGGTTTCTTGCTTTTTTTCTGCCATTCTTTATTTCACACATGATTGGAGCTTATTTATTTTACGCTCAACATACTTTTCCCGGAGTTGTTTTCAAAAGTAATTCAGAATGGACTTATGCAGATGCTGCGTTGGAATCGTCTAGCTTTTTAAAAATGAACCCTGTTTTGAGCTGGATAACTGCAAATATTGGCTACCACCACATTCATCACCTCAATTCAAGAATACCTTTTTACCGTTTACCAGAAGCAATGAGAAGTATTGCTGAACTTCAAGATGCGAAAGTTACAACCTTCAAACTTTCCGATATAATTTCTTGTCTCCGTTTAAAATTATGGGATACAGAGCAAAATAGAATGATTGCACTATCGGAATTAGATTTTTCCAATTAGAGTTCTCAATTATTAGAAACAAGCATTTTCGGAGGAATCCAAGCTTATTCTACAATCAACTTTTTATTGTAAATACTTTGCTTGGAGGTAGCTGAAATTAAATAAATACCTGGAGCCAAATTGTGCTGAGTGTCAATGGCATAAACATTTTTAGCATTATCTTGAGTGATTATTACTTTTGAGTAACTTTCCTTACCTGTTATATCATAAACAACAATAAGAATTTCTTCTCCTTCATTAGCTGAAAGTGACACATTAATAGAAGAACCATCGCTTGGATTAGGGAATATATCAAATGTTACTTCAGCAGCCATAAAATCAACCATTCTCAAATTGGAATAAGAAAATTTTCCATCAAAATCGGTTTGTTTTAAACGGTAATAGGATTGCCCGTTGTATGGAGAGTTATCAATAGTTGCATAATCAATAAGGGAAGAACTATTCCCTGTCCCATCAATTATTCCAACTGTTTCAAAACTATAGCCATCTTTTGTTTTTTCGATTGTGAAATAATCGTTATTTTTTTCTGAAGCAGTACTCCATCGTAAATCTACTCTACTTAGGTTTTGTTTCGCATCAAAAGATAACAATTCTATAGGCAAAGGCGATGGCCCTAATAATAAAGGTCCGGAAACGGTACCAAATCCCGCTGTCCATAAAATTACTGAACTACCTCCTGTTCCTGTGGTAATAAGAGTGGAAGCTCCGCCTCCTGCAAAAGTTTTGATAATTTTGCCACCTGCTTCTATTACAATTGAAGAACCTGCTGGCAATTTTAAACTTACCCCATTCGTATTGAAGTCTAAGGTACCCGTACTCTTAATTGTTATTACCATTGGAGCTGGGCAAGCACTAAGATCAACATCAGCACTCATTTTAATTGTACCAGAAATAACAATTGCATCAGAACATCCTGGAGGACCAGCTGCTGGGATACCCGTGCAAGTCCAAACAGTAGCAAGCCAAGAAACGTATGTCCCCGTCCCGGAAGTGCATGTTCCTGAAAAAAGAGAACCAAGAGATATTAAAATTGAAACTAATGAGAGAAGTAGCTTTTTTATCATAAAATCGTTATTATCTAACTCATGTAAGATAAAGACGAATTTATACAAAAAAAGGTTGCAAGAAAAGAATAAAAAGAATAAATTTTCGACAAACTCACCCTGTGTACTCACCAAATACGTTTCTTAACGTATCGGCAATTTCACCCAAAGTAGCATAACTTTCTGTCGCTTCAAGTATCACCGGCATCACATTCACATCCGCACGGGCACTTTCATCTAGTTTTTTGAGTATTAAGGCTACTTTCTCATTATCACGTTCCGACTTCACTTTATTGATTTTATCAATTTGTAGTTGGCGGATAGAGTCATCAACAGTAAAAACATTTTGTAAAGGGTTTTCTTCTACCGTAAACTTATTCACTCCAACAATAATCTTTTCACCCGTTTGTATATCGTTTTGATATTTGTAAGAAGATGCAGCAATTTCGTTTTGCAAATATCCTTGTTCAATAGCAGCAACAGAACCACCCATTGCATCAATTTTATGGATATAATCCCAAGCAGCTGCTTCCACTTCATTGGTTAATGCTTCCACAAAATAAGAACCCGCCAATGGATCCACCGTATCTACAATTCCACTTTCAAATGCAATAATCTGTTGTGTTCTCAATGCTATTCTGGCTGCTTCTTCTGTAGGCAAAGCTATCGCTTCGTCAAAACCATTGGTATGTAAACTTTGTGTTCCGCCTAAAACTGCCGATATAGCCTGAATAGTTACTCTAGGAATATTATTTTGTGGTTGTTGTGCAGTTAATGTAGAACCGCCTGTTTGAGTATGGAAACGCAACATCTGAGCTTTAGAATCGGTTGCTCCCAAATCCTTGGTAATCTTTGCCCACATACGTCTTGCGGCTCTGAATTTTGCAACCTCCTCAAACATATTATTATGAGCATTGAAAAAGAAAGATAATCGCTTAGCAAAAATATTAATATCCAAACCTTTATCTATTGCTGCTTTAAGATATGCTTTACCATTTGCCAAGGTAAATGCCAGCTCCTGAACAGCCGTTGAACCTGCTTCTCTAATATGATATCCTGAAATAGAAATGGTATTCCACTTAGGAACTTCTTTGCTGCAATATTCAAATATATCGGTAATAATGCGCATGCTAGGTTTCGGAGGATAAATGTATGTTCCCCTTGCTGCATACTCTTTTAAAATATCGTTTTGTATGGTTCCCGATATTTTTTTTAAATCGGCACCTTGCTTTTTTGCTAAAGCAATATACATCGATAAAAGAATGGATGCTGTTGAATTGATAGTCATGGAAGTAGTAATATTCTCCAGTTTTATTCCATCAAATAATATTTCAATATCCCTTAATGTATCAATGGCAACTCCCGCTTTTCCTACTTCCCCATCTGCAAAGTCGTGACTACTATCGTATCCAATTTGTGTTGGTAAATCAAATGCTACCGACAATCCTGTTGTTCCATTGTTTAAAAGATAATGATACCGCTTGTTTGATTCTTCTGCTGTTGAAAATCCGGCATATTGGCGCATTG
>JAYVZC010000345.1:0-3235 GCA_043783695.1 Bacteroidota bacterium | reverse complement strand
GAGTTGAGTTGTCGCTGTGTCGTGGCACCATCTTCAACAATATTGTATCACAAAGTTAGGGGAAAGAGCTTGTTTTCTTCTCCGTCAACTTCCGTTTTGTGCTTCATCCCATTGGTACGTATTTTCTAAGTTTTGGAATCATATCGTCATTGGAGACTTGAAGAGTCGTATATGATAATCTGTCGTTATTTTTTGTCATCAGCACTTTGATTGGTAATTATATGTGTTCTTGTTGTTATATCATGAAGCGGAACTATTGGGCCGATTTGATAATGGTCGCATACTGGTCTTCCATTATTAGTCCGGAGCCATATTTCAATTTGGACTCTTCGTACTAGTTTATCATGGAGGTCCCCAATGTCAACAGTGCTATTGTTTTTGATGAGAACATCGAACGTTATCATGAATGTGCAATTGATCTACATCAAGTGGAATGCGCAATAGATGCTGTTGCGCCGTACGACGACCTTTCTCATTTTGACGCTTTATTTGCTGAGAGGCCATCTGCGTCGTCTGAAACATCTGCAACAGCTGTTGACATGAATTCTGTTTCAGTAAACTTTGCCACATCTGCTTCTTTAGTGGCATCTGTTGCAGTGTCAGACGGTCCTTTTGATCCTGAAATTTTATTTGAAGATAAATTTGACGAGTTCGAAATTAGAACCTTTACGGTTCGGAAAATTCATTCAACTGTGGAGAAGAAATACGTTGCTCATCGTGGAATCACTAAAAACAAGACATTTCTTAATGTTGAGATTGTTTCACCCAGAGGAGAACGACGACTTATTTCTGCTATGGGTCAAAATGCCATCAAGATGTTCGAATGGTTTATGTAAGTCTTTGTTTAATGTCTTCTATTATATTTTAAGTTTTTGGTAATTTTTTATTATCGATCTAGGTCTAATTGGAATGGTTATAATACAGTCTTTATTATGCCTTTGAAATCGCATTTGGTTCAGCCAGGTCACAAGTTATTTATCTGCCAAAATCCCGATCACTTTTTGCAGGTATAGATTAATTTAATATATTTGTTTATGTTTTGTACCTCATAATATCTTTAAATTATCAGTTTATTATATTTTTTAACAGTTTTATCTTGGCGACGCATCTGTCGAACAAAGAACACTTTACAAAGTGAGGCAAACATATACGTTGGACACAAGAACCAGAGACAATCATACGAAAAATCTTATTATTCACAGTCATGCGCTTCCTAGGTTATTGGAGTGGCCTCCTATTAAATATTATACTTATAAAGGCGTTCTTTTGAAGGACCCTGAAGAGTGGAATGGAAATCCTGACATGATTGAAAGCGATGATGAGAGTTACGATTTTTCCACTCCCGCCTCTGTGATTCCCTTCATGCCCGAGAAGAAACGTAGAATTTAAATCACTTTGTTGCTCTTTTATTAGTGTTATTCACTATTTCTCCGCGTACTATTTACCCAAAAATAACAATTTTTATTTAAATAATATTAGTTATATATTAAATTTGTATTTGAATGTTTTTGTCAGTAAAACTAAAATTATTATCTTGGCGATATTCCTATCTTAAATCGGTATTTTATACCAAACATGTACTCTGCTTCTTTCGCTTTAATGAAGTCAAGTATTGCACTGATATACGATGAGTAACGTACGTTTTGGTGGAAAGACTCGTAAACACTTATTTGGCAAGTAAATTTTTATTTCAATTATGTAATGTAAATTCTATACATTCATGTTACTTGAACTCCAAATTTTTGTGCGTGTTTTAAAAATTCCAATATGTGAACTCTTATCTCAAAAGGCCACTTTTCGATTAATGTTTTGAATTCTTGGCATTCCATATCAATGAGTACGAAACGTTCCTCCACCTGTACATTAGGCAAATTGTTTTTTTTATTATGTTTCGTATTGTATATTTACATTAATATGTATATACCTTATCAGGTAGTGGCACTGTAGCCATTTCCATAGATTGGTTTTCTGTTGATTGACTAGGTCTGCTTTGCTCACAGTCGTATTGTACTTCCTATGATAAAATATAAAAAGTATGCATTAAGAAATTTTACAAGAATTTAAGACATTATTTATGTAGACTTACATTGTTATCGCTATTGTAGTCAATATTTTTTAAAAGTAATGAACTGTCGATAAATTCTGTTCTCATATTGTCTTGTAAAATTGGGTATTTGCAAGGCTTACTTTTTAACTCAGTCTTTCTTTTTTTTTGTGCATATTGTACGGCTTTGGTTCTTTTTTGTTTTTTAATATGGGTAGTTGCAAGTTTGTTTGTCGGAAATAGCTGAGTTAGGTAATACTTATATGTGTTAAGTTTACGCCTGAACCAATTATACAATCGTTTGCATAACTGTTTTTTGTCGCCTCGTTTGCTAAAGTACATTGCGATTACATCCTGTTTTTAATGTTGTTAACATTAGTTACTTAATTTTTTGTTCATGTTTAAAAAGTTGCGTACCATGTCATCTTTAAATATGTTGTGTATCCACCCTATTCCGTCGCTCCAAGGTATTTGAATGGATGATTCAACCTGGAATTGAACGTTATTCTTGATGTCTTCTAAAATTCTGGAATAACTAGATTGACAGAGATAAAATATTAGCCTTGAAATATATGATTCACAAAGCTCGAAATACTTACAAGATGGTTTCTATGTCGACAGTATTACCAAGCAGCTTTTGCAGCATATATTCCTTGTAGTACCATGCGGATCTCTTAAAGGTTTCTGAAGATTTGAGAAAGTTCCAGTACATCACGCAATCATTTAAGCAGTGATTCAAATCGAAATTTGGTAGATTGACAGCCTTTCGTATCTCAGCAGCTTCTTTCGCAGTAGCGGCACTGTTTTTATTGTAAGTTCTTGTCCAATTAAGAATTCGTGCGTAATTCATTTCACCACCAACCCTGTGCATTGTCGTATCTGTTGACAGTAATTGTTCAACTTTCAGGACATAAGATTCATACTCATGTGTGAATCTTGTGTTTACCCTGTCAAAAATGTCTTCATTTATTCCATCGTCATGTTCATCTTCGCGGCTAACGTCAGAACAATTGTCCATGTTCATTATTATTACCTAATAATTGAAGGCACGTGCGATAATTTCAAATATGTGTACGATTTATTGTTTGTATGAGTTCTATTCGCCTACCTAAAGACGAATGACACGAGCGATCGTGTTGAAAAATACACGTCAATTATCGTCGATAGTATATACGTCATTTAGGAAAATTC
>JAYVZC010000344.1:0-3250 GCA_043783695.1 Bacteroidota bacterium | reverse complement strand
CAAAATAAGCCCTTCAATTTTTTACAACTTTGTGCTGCTGATTTTTTAAACCCACGTTTTAAAGAGCTACAATAGTCTCTATATTAATTTATGCGGATCGCTTTATTGGGTGGTGAAAGTTTTTTCACAGTCTGACGAACAGGGCTTGGCGTTGTTGGGGGATTTGAAAAACGTCCGCCCGGAACCGCTGCTGATGCGTTGCTGATGTACAAGATAAGATAAAATGTTCAGCGATGTTTGTCCTGCCCGAACAACTGCTGCCATGTGGCTGATGTTGAAGATTACAATGTCCTGCCCCAGTAACGCCAAACCCAATGTTGTACGCATACCCTTCTCTTTGGGTCTGTAACTAAAGTGTTTAAAAGTAGTGTCTAACTTGAGTGTTTTATTGCTAAATTTGTTGTTAAAACTCCATTACATATAATATGGTCTATACAATACAGGATATTCAAGAAAAGCTATCAGTTGTCTCCGAAGATATGGAGCAATATGTCCGACAGAACAAAATAAAAATAGGTAAAGACGGTGTGATTTCTGCTAAGTCATATCAAACGCTACTTGACTTTTATACTGGTGAAAATGATATTGTGAATGGCAAACCTGTCTATGTATTGAATGGTCATAAGATTGCAGTAAAAACCAAACCTTTCTTTGAAAGTAAAGACCAAAGACTTTCCATATTCCATGATGATGCTATAAATTTTTTAAAAAACTTGCCTGCTGCAAGTGTTGATGTAATCATAACCGACCCTGCTTATTCTGGAATGAACCAAAAATTGAAATTGGGCAGCGGCAAAATAATTGGAAAATATAGCGAAGCTGGAAAGACTGACGCAAAATGGTTTGAAGAATTCCATGATACTGAAGAAAATTACAAAACATTTCTACAGGAGTGCTTTCGGGTAATGAAAAATAACAGGCACATTTATATAATGTTTGATTCCTATTCGCTCTTAACACTTGCACCTGTCGTTCGTGATATTTTTGAAGTAAAAAATCTATTATGTTGGGATAAAGTAAATATTGGTCTTGGTCATTATTTTAGAAGGAGGCATGAATTTATAATGTTTGCAAGCAAAGGTAAACGTCCTTTGAATTCTAAGAGTATTCCTGATGTATGGAAAATAAAAAGGGTTTCACAATCGCAATATCCAACACAAAAGCCAACAGAGGTTTTTGAATTGATGTTAAAGGGAAGTGCTGAAAAGGATTTTGTTGTTTGCGACCCTTTTCTTGGAAGCGGTTCGTCTGCGATTGCAGCGATAAAAGCTAATTGTAAATTTTTAGGCTGCGATATTTCAGAAAAATCTCTTTCCTTCTCAAAGGAAAGGGTCGAACAGTTTTTAAAAACAAATACAGACAAATATCAAAAGTCGTCACTTTTAGGTGATGATGAAGCAATGACTAAATTATTTATGAATGGCAAATCTTAGTAAAACACGAACTGTATTTGCATTTACTTCTCCACGGACAATAGAAAAAATTATTCCTGAAATTCAGGTTCTCGTAGATTCTTTTGCTGGTAAAGAATGGGATACTAAAACTCAAATTGCTTTCTTTCATGAGTTGTTTAACTCTGAATTCTATGAAGGCGAAAAAATGCCTGATAATATTGCCCTTGCTGCAAGAGATAGAATTACAAGAGCACCTAAAGCTTTGGGATTTGTTGATTTGAAACCCAAAATTCAACTTACAGAAGTTGGTGAAAAATTATTGAGTGAAGTTAGAACTCATGAAACAATAGCAAAGCAGCTTTTTAAATTTCAACTTCCATCTCCATATCATAAAATCCCTGTTGATAGAGGTTTTGGAGTACGACCTTATTTAGAATTATTGAGACTCACAAAGGAGTTAGGCAACTTGTCAAAAACAGAGATTGCAATTTTCTTTGTGCAAATGACCCATCATAGTAAGTTTGATTCTGTGGTGGCTGCAATCAAAAAATTTCGTGAAGATGCTAAAAAGAATAAAGGCAATAGAAAAGCTTTTATTGAAGAAAGATTCACAAAAGAGATTCTAAAAATTTATGCCGCAGATATTAAAACCAATAATTTAAAAACTCGGGAAAGCGGTGATGCGTCTCTTGCTAAGTTTATAAAGACCAAAAGAAGCAATCATATTGATTATGCCGATGCTTTTATTCGTTATTTAAGAGCAACTCAACTCATCACATTTGATAAGAAAACTTTTAGAATGATTGTAGCACCTTCCAGGATTATGGAAGTTGACTACATTCTGAAAAATGTTGATAGAAATGCTTTGCCGTATAAAACAGAAGCAGATTACAAAAAATATTTGTTTAGTCCTATATCTTTATTGCTATTAACGGATGATAGAAAATATCTTGAAAGGCAGCTTTCAAAATTGGCTGTTAAGTTTGATGTGAAAGCAAGCATAGATTCTTTAAAAGATTTATTAGAAGCAACTGAAAGGAAAATGATTTCTGTTGCTATACAACAAACAGAAGTCTCGTTAAAAAATTATAAAGAGTTCGATGATGTTATTGATGTGTTTGAAAAAATAACAAAAAAAGAAGTTCCCGACCCGCCACTTTATTTGGAATGGAATATTTGGAGAGCTTTAGTTATGATGAATTATGCAAAGGAAGTGAAAGGGAATTTTGCAATAGATTTAGATGGAGTTCCTTTAAATACTGCACTTGGAAACATGCCCGATATTGAAGTTGAATATGACGGATTTAAGGTCATTGTTGAAGTAACAATGTCAAGCGGAAATAAGCAGTATGAAATGGAAGGTGAACCTGTTGCCCGTCATTTTGGTAAAATTCAAAATATTTCTACTGTTCCTGTTTACTGTCTATTTGTTGCACCAAAGATTAGCGAAGGGGCTTTAGCTCACTTTTTCAATCTCAATAGATTCAATACAAAAGCGTATGGTGGTAAAACAAGAATTGTCCCAATGAGTCTTAGTCAATTTATAGCCTTTGTAACCATTGCAAAAGATAAGAGTTTCAATCATTCTAAAATTCTCAAAACGTACTTGGATTCGATGATAAAAAATAATCAGTCCGTTGATGATGAAACAATTTGGTCTCAACAAATACATGATTCAATTCCTGTCTGGGTTAGTTAAGGCTTTTTAATTTAAGGTTCTTGTCTCTACAACTTTTAGACTGTCTGCCGTAGGGTTGCGTACAACGAGAGTTTGTGAAAAAACTTTCTCTGACCAAAACAAATATACACACAATGTTAATTAAGCAAATGATGTATAATATTTGTTATTAAGAGGC
>JAYVZC010000343.1:0-3252 GCA_043783695.1 Bacteroidota bacterium | reverse complement strand
GAACACTCATTAATTGTTGTGTTCCCATTAATGAATAAGTTGTTCCTCCTGTTATGTCCATGCTTACTTCTATAAAGTAAGGACCAGCTCCCCAGTTAATCGTACTGAATGTTCCTGTTACAGGTATTCCCATTCCTACAACTAAATTTACTAAGCCTAAGTTGTTGGATGTTATCGCATGTGTTTCAGTGTAAACAATTGTGCCCGCAGCAGTAGTTTGACGCAAACTAATTTGCATCCCGATGGGTTGACTCACCAATGCAACTCCTGAAGAGTTACGAGCCACTGCTTGATAATTAAATCCTTGCGGAGCTTGTGCAAATGCAATTACAATTGCAAAATTTAAAATTAAGAAGAAGAGTAATTTTTTCATATGTGTATATTTTATGACTAGTTTAATTTAATGACTTGATATGTTTTTATTTTTGAGTTACTATCCTTAACAGAAAGCAAATAAGTTCCCGCAGCATACTTGCTCATGTCTATTTGTAGCTCACTTACTGTATTTACCTCCTTAGATTGTAACAACTTCCCATCAGACGAAAACAAATCGATAGTAAGGATTTGTTTTAAATTATGAAATTGCAGTTGAATAAAATCAATACTAGGATTTGGAAACACAAGTACTGAATAATCTGTTTCTACATTATTTATGGATGTTGCCAACAAATTGGGTTGCTGAAAACCCTGAGTCAGCATATCGCTTCCTACCGCAAATGTAACTGTAACAGGTTCTCCCATCGTCCAATCTAATTGAGAAGTGCCATCATTAAAGCTAGTGCCCGATGTTGCAATTAAATTTGGGCTTACTGATTGTGCTATCACTGTTTTAACAGTAAGGGCAACAAATAGGAGAATAAATTTTTTCATGTTGAAGTATCGTTCTTCCAAAAGTAGAACATTTTGTTAATCCAAAAAATTATTCATCAATTTATTTTCTAATTTTACACCCATTATGGCAAATCAGGAAGATATTTTTAAAAACATTATTTCTCACTCTAAAGAGTATGGGTTTATTTTTCAGAGTTCCGAAATTTATGATGGCTTAAGTGCTGTTTATGATTACGGACAAATGGGAGTTGAACTAAAAAAGAACTTGCGTGAATATTGGTGGAAATCAATGATTCAAATGCACGAAAATATTGTGGGAATTGATGCTGCTATTTTTATGCATCCAACAACATGGAAAGCATCAGGGCACGTAGATGCCTTTAACGATCCTTTGATAGATAATAAAGATAGTAAAAAAAGATACCGTGCGGATGTATTGATTGAAGAGCATGTAGCGAAGATTGAAGGAAAAATTCAGAAAGAAGTTGACAAAGCAAAAGAACGTTTTGGAGATGCTTTTGACAAAGCACAATTTAAAGCAACCAATGCCCGTGTATTGGAAAATCAGGCGAAAGCAGATGCTATTCTTGCAAAATTCAAAGATGCTTTAGAGAAGAGTGATCTAGAAGCTGTTCGTCAAATAATCATCGATTGCGAAATTGTTTGTCCTATTTCCGGTTCAAAAAATTGGACTGAAGTTCGTCAGTTCAACTTAATGTTCAGCACTTCTATGGGTGCTGTGAGTGAAGATTCCAGTACTATTTATTTACGTCCGGAAACAGCTCAAGGAATTTTTGTAAACTTTTTAAATGTTCAGAAATCCGGACGAATGAAAATTCCGTTTGGGATTGCTCAAACTGGAAAAGCATTCCGTAACGAGATAGTTGCTCGTCAGTTTATTTTCCGTATGCGTGAATTTGAACAAATGGAAATGCAATTTTTTGTGCGACCAGGAACAGAAATGGAATGGTATAATTACTGGAAAACAACACGTATGAAATGGCATAATTCATTGGGATTTGGAGAAGCTAATTACCGTTTTCACGATCATATTAAATTAGCACATTATGCAAATGCAGCTTGTGATATCGAATTTAATTTCCCTTTCGGATTTAAAGAATTGGAAGGAATTCATTCCCGCACCGATTTCGATTTAAAAGCACATGAACAACATTCAGGAAAAAAATTACAATACTTTGATCCAGAATTAAATCAAAATTATGTTCCGTATGTAGTGGAAACATCTGTTGGATTGGATAGATTATTTTTGGCAGTGATGAGCAAAGCATTTGTTGAAGAAAAATTAGAAGACGGAACAATTCGTACTGCATTAAACCTTCCTGCATTTTTAGCACCAATAAAAGTGGCTGTGCTTCCTTTATTAAAGAAAGACGGTCTGCCAGAAAAAGCAAGAGAGATTTTAGATTTATTAAAGTTCGATCACGCAACAACGTATGATGAAAAAGATACGATTGGAAAACGTTACCGCAGACAAGATGCGATTGGAACTCCGTTTTGTATTACGGTTGATCACCAGTCATTGGAAGACAATACCGTTACTATTCGCCACAGAGATACCATGGCACAAGACCGCGTGAGCATTGATGCGCTTGCTAAAATTGTGGATGATAAAGTGAGTTTTAAAAAAGCGTTGATGGGTTTATAATAAAATCATTGCCAAAGATCGCTTCAGTGTGGATGCGATACAAAATTTTAATTGCCGCATTACCTTTATAATTTTCGGGTTTGCCCCCAAATAATATGTAGATTTTAGATGTTGCTATTATCTTGGATTTTCAATATTTCTTGGTTTTACAAATGGCGTTTTGTTATCTCCTTGAGTTGGTGGATTTGCCTGTTTAGAGTCGGTTGGTTTCGCTTCTTCTATTTTAACATCCGCTTTTATAAGATTTCCATCCACATCTAGCTCAACCACTTCATAACCCAATTTAGTTAATCCTTCAAACACTTTTGATTTATCGCCCACCACTAAAATTGCCATTTTATCATAGGGCAATTCTTTTTTAGCAAACGCATTTATCTCTTCTTTCTTAATTCCTTTTAATATTTCACTTTGTTTGTCGGTAAACGATTTATCAAGGTTATAATCTAAAATGCGCTTAACAAATCCTGCCTTTTGCATTGCCGTTTCGTATTTCAAAGCTTCATTTTGTCCCATCGAATTTTTTGTAAATAGCAACTCCTCATCTGTTATTCCTTTATCAGAAAAGTTTTTAATTTCTTTCATAAATTCTACTACAGAACTATCTGTTGCATTTCCTCTAACGCCAGCACTAGCTGTATACGGACCAACAAACTGATTTCCTGAAAAACCGGAACGCGCTCCGTAAGTAAAACCATGTGCTTCACGCAAGTTCAAATTAATTCTACTATTAAAAGCACCGCCCAAAGTAAAATTCA
>JAYVZC010000342.1:0-3254 GCA_043783695.1 Bacteroidota bacterium | reverse complement strand
GATTAAATTTCAGCTATTGACTTAGGAAATTAAAGAATTTTAGGGCATTTTTTTTATTAATTTCGCTTCGTGAAAATAATAAGACCTTTCGCTTTCGTTTTTATCACTATCATATTCATTGGTAGCACCACACAAAAAAGTAATTTGTCGTGCCGAGAAATTATTAATCACATGCTCGACAGCATCAAAAACATAGGCACACAAGCTTGCAGCGTAAAAGCAACTGAGCGCATTGGCAAACATATTCTCATTGCCGAATCTTACATCAAATTAAATATAAGTCCGCGTAAAATATATTTTCATAGTCCGGTCAAAGGAGCAGAATTATTATGGGTAGAGGGAACTAACAAAGGGAATGCACTCGTTCATACACGATCAATTCCATTAATGAATTTTGATTTAGATCCTTATGGAAGTATCGTTAGAAAAGACCAACACCATACTATTTTTGAATTGGGCTCCACTTTTATTGGCATAACCATAGCTAACACTATTTTGAACGCTCCAAAGGATTTCGATAAACATTTTACTTATGCAGGAATACTTACTTGGAACAAAAAAGAATGTTATCAAATTATAGTGAGTTATCCTGATTATAAATATATTGAATACACCACTCAAAAAGGCGAAACAGTAACAAGTATAGCTAAAAAACTAAATACCAGCGATTATAAAATTCGATATAAAAACAATCTTTCGAGTTATTTTGGGTCGATAAAAGAAGGAAAAAAATTAACTATTCCTATTCCTTACTCCAACAAAGCAATTATGCTCATCGATAAAAAAACATTTATCCCTATAAGTATTACAGTGTATGACGAAGAAGGACTGTATGAAGCTTATGAATTTACACAAATGCGCATCAACCCCACTTTTAAATCGGACGAATTTTTGAAAAGCTTTAAAGGTTATGGCTTTTAGGTCAACTGTTAAATAAAAATAATTTAAGATTAAATTAAAAATGAGATTATATTTACAAACTATTTTATAAACGAATGAGATTAATAGCAAAGCATATTATTTTTTTATTTACATTTTTTGCATTCAGCATTTTGTTGATTTCATTTCGCTATAAGAAATCTGATAACATATCTGGAAATCGAGAGTTGATTGATAAAATTTTTGAAGCCGTTGACAATATTAAAACGATGCGATTTAATTTGCAATGCAACGAACGTATTAAAGGCAGAATGACACATTACGAATCGAAAGTGAAATTACAAGTTTCTCCCCGCAAATTATATTTATCATTAAAAGGTCCGGAAGTTTTATGGATACAAGGACAAAATAATGGAGATGCTTTGGTGAACCCTGGTGCATTTCCATACATGAATTTAAATCTTGATCCTTATGGTTCTTTGATGCGCAAAGACCAACACCACACAATTCATGAAATGGGCTTTCAATATTTAGCTGATATTTTAAAAGACGGTTTAAAACGTGCTGGAGATAAACTGGACAAATATTTTGTAATTGTAGGAGACGAAAAACTTGACGGAAGAGACTGTTACAAATTAGCTATTTCATTTCCTGATTTTGCTTGGGAAACTTATAAAGTAAAAAAAGGAGAAAGTTTAACAACGATAGCAAGAAAATTAAGGGTTAGCGAATACATGGTATTGATGAACAATTCAAAAATTAGTTGGTATAACGATGTAAAAGAAGGTCAAAATATATTTGTCCCAAATGCTTACGGAAAGCTTACCATCTTATTGATTGATAAAGAATACATGGTACCTGTGAGCAACGAAGTATTTGATGACAAAGGCCTATTTGAAACTTATAAATATTTTGATTTACAAATAAACACTCCAATTCCTGCTGAGGAATTTTCAAAAACTTATAAAGGATATAACTTTTAGCCATTCACTACCTGCCTGCCGGCAGGCATGGCGCTCAGGCTTATAAATTATATTAGTGCGCTTCTAGCCAATTTTTTCCCACACCCATTCCCACTTCCATTGGAACCGTTAATGACGGAATTGCATTTTTCATTCTGTTTTCGATAATTGGTTTTACAATTTCCAATTCTTCTTTCAAAACATCAAACACCAATTCATCGTGCACTTGCAAAAGCATTTTTGATTTAATTCCTTTATCAATAAAATCTTTGTGAATATTAATCATCGCAATTTTTAACATGTCGGCAGCACTTCCTTGAATAGGGGAATTAATAGCATTTCGCTCCGCATAACCTCTTACCGTATGATTGCTTGAATTGATATCACGCAAATATCTTCTGCGTCCCATAATCGTTTCTACATAACCTTTTTCTCGTGCAAGATCAATACTTTCATCCATGTATGCTTTGATTCGAGGATATTTATCAAAATAATTTTCGATGATTGCAGCAGCTTCTTTTCGGGGAATATTTAATCGTTCGGATAATCCGAAAGCAGAAATTCCATAGATGATTCCAAAGTTTACCATCTTTGCATTTCTACGCATATCAGAAGTAACTTCTTCCAAAGAAACGTTGTACACCTTTGCTGCTGTAGCTTTGTGAATATCTTGTCCGGATTGAAATGCCTCAATCATTCCTTGATCTTTACTCAATTCCGCAATAATTCTTAATTCAATTTGAGAATAATCCGCAGAAAGTAAAACATAATTTTCGTTGCGGGCAACAAATGCTTTTCTGATTTCTCTCCCTCTTTCGGTACGAATAGGAATATTTTGCAAATTTGGGTTATCGGAACTCAATCGTCCAGTAACTGCTACCACTTGGTTGTATGAAGTATGAATGCGATGTGTATTTGGGTTTACCAATTCCGGTAAAGTATCAACGTAAGTATTTTTTAGTTTTACCAATTCACGATAATCCAAAATCTTCCCAACTATTTCGTGCTTTCCAACTAATTTTGCCAATACATCTTCACCCGTAGCATACTGACCTGTTTTTGTTTTCTTAGGCTTTTCAGTGATCTGAAGAATTTCAAATAAAACTTCTCCTACTTGTTTGGGTGAAGAAACATTAAAAGTTTTTCCAGCTATAGCTTGAATTTCATTATCAACTTTCAAAATATCATTTTCCAATTCAGCAGATATTTCTTTTAAGGCATTTTTATCCAAATTAATTCCTTCCGATTCCATTGCAGCTAAAACGGGAATAAGTGGAATTTCAATTTCTTCAAATAATTTTTTTGTAGCTGGAGTATTTAACATTCCTTCAAACTTGTTTTTTAGTTGAAGAGTAATGTCAGCATCTTCAGCAGCATACTCTGCAACTATTTCAACAGGAACATCACGCATAC
>JAYVZC010000341.1:0-3256 GCA_043783695.1 Bacteroidota bacterium | reverse complement strand
GTGCGGTGGGTGTGGACGAACGGAGCAAAATTTTGTTTTTATGGCAAATAGTGGGGAGGCTTTTAGAGCGCATAAAAATAAAATATGGCGTTCGTCCTTGATTTTTTTGTTACTTTTTTCATCAAGGAAAAAAGTAAATAAATAAAAAAATGAATTCCACTGTTTGTGTCGAAGAACCAATGTTATAGATGTTTTTAAATTTATTTTATTAAAAATCCCGACATTGCGAGGTGTCGAGTAGGCAAAGGAATTTTCACAATAAGCCTCTCACAGAACCGTGCTTGAAACTCTCGCTTCACACGACTCTTCTCATTTAGTGTAAGAAAATACACATCCTTATGCTGGAAGCATCTGCACTAAAAACGGAGCATGAAGTAAGGGTACATTGGGGTATTGAAAACAGCTTATACTGGGTATTAGACGTTGCTTTTAATGAAGACAAAAGTTTAAAAACAAATACAAATGCAGTACAAAATTTTTCTACTATTAATCGCATAGCACTCAACTTGCTTAAAAAGGATACAAGTAAAAAAATTGAGTAAAAGGCAAACGGATTATGGCAGGTTGGGATAACAACTTCCACTTGCAAATTTTAAAAAATTAAGATGCGTTTGCCCTGTTTTTTAATCCTCTTTATTTGTATTATAATTTAATAGAATGTAACTTTAATTATTAAAGTAAGATATACTTTGATACTATACTCTAAACGAAATTAAGAGATAATTAAACTATTTTGAAAGGCTTTTACAATAAAATAATCGACATTGAAAACAGTAATAAAAAAGCTGTTTTGTGTACCATCATTTCAACAAAAGGATCTACTCCACGAAAAACAGGATCGAAAATGATTGTGTATGAAAACGGAAGTATTGCCGGAACAATTGGAGGGGGGGCTTTAGAAAAAAGAGTTATTGAACAATCTCTTGATATTTTTAAATCACCAAAAGGAATTATTGTATCACACAATTTAGTAAATGAACTTGGAATGTGTTGTGGAGGTAGTGTCGAACTTTTTATAGAACCCATCATGAATAAAAAAAAGATATATATTTTTGGAGCCGGTCATATTGGGAAATCATTGGCAAAATTCGCTATTGATTTAGATTTTAATGTTACTTTGATAGATGAACGATTAGATGAATTTGTTAATTTTGATTTACCACAATGTGCTACAATTCAACATCATCACTCAACAGCCATTGAACAGTTAACATTTGATGAAAATACATGTGTTGTTATCGTTACACATAATCATGCTTACGATAGAGAGATTTTAGCTTTAACATCAAAAAAGAAAAATGCTTACATTGGAATGGTGGGAAGTAAACGTAAAGTGGAAATTGCTAAAAAATTACTGACAACACCCTCCTTATTAAATAAAGACGAAGTTGAAAAAGTGGATATGCCCATAGGGATAGATATACACGCGATTACACCGGAGGAAATTGCCATAAGTATTTTAGCTAAATTAATTGAAGTTAGAAACCTTATAAAATCTAATTAGTATCTTTCAACTATGTCATCCAAGATAATAACTACACATTCACTATTTATTTTAAATATCAAAAACTAATTTTTATGCAGGATACTATTTCATTTGTTTTAGATGGTAAAATAGAAACTATCAAGTTTGATGGAGAAACAAAACCCACAACAACGGTATTAAATTATTTACGTAAAAGTGCTTGCCATAAAGGCGTTAAGGAAGGCTGTGCCGAAGGTGATTGCGGAGCTTGCTCTGTTGTAATTGCCGAAATAAATCATGAAAATAAACTAAGTTATAAAGCCATCGATTCCTGTTTGGTATTTTTACCAATGATAAATGGTAAACAACTTATAACAGTTGAAAATCTAAAACAAACAAAAAATAATACGGAAGTTTTACATGTAGTTCAACAGGAAATGGTTGATTGCAATGGTAGTCAATGCGGTTATTGTACTCCCGGAATTATAATGTCTATGTTTTCTTTATATAAAAACGAAAACAATCCAAATAAAGAATCTATTGAAGATGCCTTAACGGGAAATCTATGTCGTTGTACCGGCTACAAACCAATTATTGAAGCAACTGCTAAAGCCTGTGTAAATAATGGAGAAGATCATTTCACACAAAATGAAAACAATATTATTGAATTATTACAACAACTAAAAAAATCAACAACATCAGTTGAAATAATAACTTCAGAACAAAAATATTTTCAACCAAAAACAAAAGCAGAAGCATTTGAATTGAGAAACAACATGCAAAAATCTGCTTTAATAAGCGGGGCAACCGATGTAGCCTTACGTGTAACCAAGCGTCATGAATTATTACAAGAAATAATTGATCTTTCAAATATTGATGAATTAAAAAAATGTACTAAAACTGATTACCTTATTAAATTTGGTGCAGGCATGAGTTTAGAGGATGTGAAAACTATTTCAAAAAACGAGCTACCTGCATTGTACGAAACGCTTGCTGTATTTGGTTCCAAACAGATTAGAACGTTGGCAACATTTGGTGGAAATCTGGGTTCAGGCTCACCAATTGGTGATACTCTTCCAACATTAATGGCATACGATGCCGAAATAAAATTACAAAGCATTGATGGTGACAGAATTGTGAAAATGAATAATTTTATTTTAGGATACAGACAAACTGAACGAAAGCCTAATGAATTAATTACTTCCATCATAATTAATAAACCGTCTGTAAATACATTAGTCAAATTTTATAAAGTATCTAAAAGAAAAGATTTAGATATATCTACAGTAAGTGCAGGTTTTAGTGTAACATTAGATAAAAACAAAGTTAGCGCTATAACACTTGCTTATGGAGGAATGGCAGCAACAACTAAACGAGTAACGGAGGCTGAACTATTTTTAATGGGAAACGAATGGATTCGTGAAAACATTGAACAGGCAATGGAAATGATTGAAAAAGCATTCACCCCTGTTTCGGATGCACGCTCCGGAGCAGAGTTCCGAAGTCTGGCTGCAAAAAATTTATTATTGAAATTTTGGAACGAGACTTCAAACATTGAAACTACTTAACATTAATAAAACAATTTTTAACCACACATAGAAATGTTATCATTAAAAGCGATATATAGAAAACTGGTTTCTACACATAGTGCTCGATGCATAAAGCGAAGCTTTATCTGCTGAAAACTTTATATGTACAATAAACCTATGTTACTATGTGGTTAAAAACAATAAACTGAGCCCAAATTTAAACTAGACTACACAAGATGAATATTCCTCACGATAGCGCAAC
>JAYVZC010000340.1:0-3256 GCA_043783695.1 Bacteroidota bacterium | reverse complement strand
ATGCTGAAAATAAGAAGTTGACATTTCGTTCCATACCATAATGATCCATTATTAAATAAGCCGTTGCTCCGATTAAACAAGCCGTAGCATAGACCTCTTTCTTAAAAATGATCGGAATTTCATTGGTTAACACATCACGAATAACTCCGCCCATCACAGCCGAAAACATACCCATAATTGCTGCAATAACAGGATTTACACCCAAACTCATGGCTTTTTCGGTTCCTACAATGGTAAACAAAGCTATCCCAACCGTATCAAACAAAAAGAAGGTCCTGCGTAATTTGATCAAAGCCTTGAAGAATACACTTGCTAGTACAACTCCTATAATGATGGCGTAGACAAAGTTGATGTCATTCACCCAAACCAATGGGAATTTACCCAATAAAATATCCCTTAAACTTCCTCCGCCAATGGCTGTTATAAAGCCAATAAAACTGGCTCCAAACCAATCGGGTTGTGCTTTGTCGTTTGCTGCCAATGCTCCCGAAATTGCAAAAAATCCCGTTCCTAAAACCTCTAAAATGTATTGTATCTGCATAGTTTTAATAAAGTACAAATGTAGACAAGAAAGCAGATATGACATAAATCACCAAAAATTAATATTATTATGCTTGCATAAGATTAAAAATAAAGTCCTATATTTGCCTGTCTGCCAAAAAGCAGGTTATCCAATGTCGAAAAAGCATACAGAAACCGTTGATTCTAAGTTAAAATCTGCCTGGCAGATCATCTCCCGCATGTACAATGCAGAAGCTGCGCAATATGGTGGAAGCATTGCGATAGGCCATTTTTTATTGAATATCGACAGTGATGAAGGGGCTTATGCTTCTGACATTGCTCCCAAACTTGGAATGGAAAGCACTTCTCTTTCCCGTATCATTAAAGCCCTGGAAGATGAAAAATTGATCATTCGCAAAGCTGATAAGGAAGACAAAAGAAAAGTAAAGATCATCTTAACTCAAAAAGGCAAGGAAAATAAGGAGCTCGCGAAGAAAATTGTACGTAATTTTAATTCAGAGATAGAAAGTAAGATCGGAAAAAATAAAATTGACGAATTTTTAAAAACTGTTAATGATATTATTTCTTTGGCAGAAGAAAAAAACAGAACGCTTAAACTTGGTTAACATTATATTACTATGAATAGAACAATTAAAAAAGTAGCCATTCTTGGTTCAGGTGTAATGGGAAGTCGAATTGCTTGTCATTTCGCGAACATTGGCGTTGAAGTAATTCTATTGGATATTGTCCCAAAGGATGCTGGAACGGATAAAAAATCGAGAAACAAAATTGTGGATGAAGCATTGGCATTTGCTCTCAAATCAAACCCTTCTCCTATTTACCGCAAAACTTTTGCAAAACGAATTGCTACCGGCAACTTTGATGACAACATGAAAGACATCGCCTCTTGCGATTGGATTATTGAAGTGGTAATTGAACGTTTAGATATTAAAAAACAAGTATTTGAAAAAGTAGAAAAATTCCGCACTCCCGGAACATTAATTACTTCAAACACTTCCGGAATTCCAATTCATTTAATGAATGAAGGAAGAAGCGAAGATTTTCAAAAACATTTTTGCGGTTCTCACTTTTTTAATCCTCCACGTTATTTAAAATTATTAGAAATTATTCCAACTCCTAAAACTTCTCCTGATGTAATTGACTTTTTAATGCATTACGGTGAATTATATTTGGGAAAAACAACTGTATTGTGTAAAGACACTCCGGCATTCATCGCCAACAGAATTGGTGTATTCGGAATCATGAGTTTATTCCATTTAGTTGAAAAAATGGGATTAACTATTGAAGAAGTTGATAAATTAACCGGTCCTGTTTTAGGTCGACCGAAATCTGCCACTTTCAGAACTTGTGATGTAGTTGGCTTGGATACTTTGGTACATGTTGCAAATGGTGTTTCAGAAAGTTGTCCGAATGACGAAGCAATTGCACTATTTAAAATTCCAACTTTTGTTTCCAAAATGGTAGAGAACAAATGGCTGGGAAGCAAAACTGAACAAGGCTTTTTTAAGAAAGTCAAACTCCCCTCTCCTAATGGAGAGGGGGCGGGGGTGAGGTCTGAAATTCATGCATTGAATCTAAAGACACTGGAATACAAGCCTTCTCAAAAAGCAAAATTTGCAACTTTAGAACAGACCAAGTCCATTGACAATTTAAAAGATCGGGTAAAAGTATTGGTTGCAGGAACAGATAAAGCCGGTGAGTTTTATCGTACTACTTTCTATGCATTATTTCAATATGTATCTAATCGCATTCCTGAAATAAGTGATGAGCTGTATAAAATTGATGATGCAATGAAAGCAGGATTTGGTTGGGATCTTGGTCCGTTTGAATATTGGGATGCACTGGGAGTTCCGGAAACTATCAAAGCAATGGAAGCAGTTAATAATAAGCCTGCACAATGGATCTATGATATGGCTTCATCTGGAGCAACTTCTTTTTATAAAGTAGAAAATGGAAATCGAAAATATTATGACATTCCATCTAAATCATACAAAACAATTCCAGGTACCGAAGCATTTATCATCCTTGATAATATTCGTGCAAACAAAACGGTTTGGAAAAACAGCGGAGCAACTCTTACGGATATTGGTGATGGAATTGTGAATTTAGAATGGAATACCAAAATGAATTCAATCGGTGCTGAAGTAATTGAAGGCATTAATAAATCAATTGCGATCGCAGAAAAAGATTTCAGAGGATTGGTTATCTCCAACGAAGGAGCAAATTTTTCTGCCGGAGCAAATGTGGGAATGATCTTTATGATGGCGGTAGAGCAAGAATATGACGAATTGAATTTCGCGATCAAAACATTTCAAAACACAATGATGCGTGTCCGCTACTCTTCCATTCCTGTTGTTGTAGCACCGCACAATTTAGCTTTGGGTGGCGCTTGCGAAATGAGTATGCATTCCGACAGAGTAGTGTTACACGCTGAAACATATATGGGCTTGGTTGAATTTGGTGTTGGTTTAATTCCGGGGGGTGGCGGAACAAAAGAATTCGCTGTTCGTTTATCCGATGAATTGCAAGATGGAGATATCGAATTAAATAATTTCCGCGATCGTTTCTTAACTATCGGACAGGCAAAAGTTGGAACATCAGCTTATGAAGCTTTTGACTTAGGTTATTTGCGCAAAGGAAAAGATGTGGTAGTTGTTTCCCGCAACAGGGTTTTGACAGAAGCAAAAGCAAATTGCATTGAACTTGCAGAAGAAGGTTATACTCAACCTGCACA
>JAYVZC010000339.1:0-7731 GCA_043783695.1 Bacteroidota bacterium | reverse complement strand
TTTCGTTCCTATCGTCTACGAGCCCGCGAATATCGTAATTTTTTAACAATTCTAAAACTTTATTTGCGTAATCGTTGTATTTTTCACTGATCGGAAGCACTGCAATTTGGTCGGGAGTCAACCACAGTGGGAACTTTCCGGCACAATGCTCTATCAAAACGGCAATAAAACGCTCCAAAGACCCAAAAGGAGCACGGTGAATCATAACGGGGCGATGTTTTTGGTTGTCGCTACCTGTATATTCCAACTCAAAACGCTCTGGAAGGTTATAATCTACTTGGATTGTACCCAATTGCCACTTTCTTCCAATAGCATCTTTTACCATAAAATCGAGTTTCGGACCATAAAATGCTGCTTCTCCTAATTCTACAACTGTTTTTAAGCCTTTTTCTGCTGAGGACTCAATGATTGCAGCTTCCGCTAATGCCCAATTTTCATCTGAACCAATATATTTAGCTTTATTCTCAGGGTCACGTAATGAAATTTGGGCTGTATAATCAGTAAAGCCTAAAGCATTGAAAACATACAATACCAAATCAATTACTTTACAAAATTCTTCTTTCACTTGATCGGGGCGACAAAATAAATGCGCATCATCTTGCGTAAATCCACGTACACGTGTCAATCCGTGTAATTCACCTGCTTGCTCGTAACGATACACTGTTCCGAATTCTGCAAAACGAAGTGGTAAATCTTTGTAAGAACGTGGTGATGTTTTATAAATTTCGCAGTGATGCGGACAATTCATTGGTTTTAAGAAAAACTCTTCTCCCTCATGTGGAGTGCGGATTGGCTGAAATGAATCCGCTCCGTATTTTTCGTAGTGACCGGATGTAATGTATAAATTTTTATTTCCAATGTGCGGAGTAGCAACTGGTAAATAACCACTTTTTAATTGTTGCTTTTGTAAAAACTGGATCAAACGTTCGCGCAAAGCTGCTCCTTTTGGAAGCCACAAGGGCAAGCCCATTCCAACCTTTTCGGAAAATGCGAAAAGCTCTAATTCTTTTCCTAATTTACGGTGATCACGTTTTTTTGCTTCTTCTAAAAGAACTAAATAATCTGCTAAATCTTTTTGTTTTGTAAATGTGATCGCATAAACACGAGTCAGCATTTTATTTTTTTCATCACCACGCCAATATGCTCCGGCAATATTCATAAGCTTTACGGCCTTAATAAAACCAGTATTTGGAATATGCGGACCGCGACATAAATCCGTAAAATTTCCTTGCTGATAAAATGTAATACTTCCATCTTCTAAACCTTGTAAAAGATCGAGTTTATATTCATCATTTTTCTCAGTAAAATATTTTATAGCATCTGCTTTTGAAACTTCTGTTCGCTTGAATTCGCTTCCTAATCTAGCCAACTCAAGCATTTTGTCTTCAATCTTTTTGAAATCTTCTTGAGAAATTGTTTTTCCACCAAGATCAATATCATAATAAAAACCATTTTCGATTGGCGGACCAATTCCAAATTTAGTTCCTGGATAGATTGATTCTAAAGCTTCAGCCATAAGGTGTGCAGACGAATGCCAAAGTGTTGATTTTCCTTCAACATCGTTCATGGTTAATAAAGTAACTTTCGAATCTTGGTTGATTGGTCGAGACGAATCCCAGACTTCACCATTAATTTTGGCTGCTAAAACATTTCTCGCTAAACCTTCTGAGATAGATAACGCAACTTGGTGCGCAGTAGTTCCTTTTTCGTATTCACGAACCGAACCATCGGGTAGTGTAATTTTAATCATTTTGCAGTTTTTTGCCAAACATCCAAACAAACGGACGCAGGAATTAATAAGGGCACAAAGATAATTGATTATGTGAGAAAATTATTAAAAATTTCAAATTTCAGATGTCAGATTAATTTAGCAGAAAAAACAGTTTTAGTATTTGACAAAAAACGGAAGCAATAAACTTGGAATGGCAATGATTTTGGTCTATACAGAATTTGAAATTTGAAATCTGAAATTGTCTATTTCCCTTTAAAACCAATTAACATTACCATACAGGCTTTGTGTTCTACATCAGTATTGCTAGGTGGGATTTCATAAACAATAGAGTAGGTGGCAGATTTTACAGGTTCATATGTCCAGGTTGTATTATTTGAATCAATTGTTTTTTCAGCAACCTTCACTTTGGGATTTTCTTTATCGTAAATACTAATCATTACAGACTCTTCGAAGGAAGAAGAACAGAATATTAATTTATACTTTTGATTTTTAAAAGCGACAAATTCAATTGGAATATTTTTATTGATAAGATCAAATGTAAATTCATTCATCAAAAACCCATCGTACTTATATGGCTTTTGAATGTTGACTTTATTTTCGTCAATGATTTGAGCAATTTTGTATTGAGAGAAAATAGAATTACAAATACAAAAAAAACAAACAATAAATAAGAGAGCTCTTTTTTTTCTCATTAATTTTACTCTTCCTCTTCATTACCGGAATATCCAATCAAAAGGACAACGCATCCTTTTTTTATTTTACCATCTAAACTTTTAGGAACCTCGTATTCGATGTAATAATTTCCGGCTTTAGGTGGCAGGAATGACCAAAAATTATTATCAATCCCTTGAGAATTGTCATATACTTTATTTCTACCTTTTTTTACACGGTTACTTTTGTCGTAGATATTCATTTTCAGAGGTTCTTCAAAACCCGAAGAACAGAATATCAAACTGTATTTCATTCCATTAAATGCAGTAAACACTATTTCTTGTTTTTTCTCTTTATCATTAAAAGTAAATTCGGTAACCACATACGCATCATATTTGTATGGTTTAGGGACATTGGACTTGCAATTTTTCACTATCTGCTTTGCCTTGCATTGTCCAAAAACACTATGGTTAGTACATAAAAGTATACTAACCATAATTATGATAGTAAAAATGAATTTACTTTTTTTCATCGTTTTTATTTATATCCAACCATAAAAATCATACAGCCGGTTAGTTTTTGGCTTGTGCTACTGCTATCGGCAGGGACATCATAATCCACATACATTTTACGAGCGCGAGGGGCATCAAAAACAAACTCTTTCTCATCGGTGTTTACATCTTTGGTAGAGAAAATGGCTTCTCTCTTTTTTGCTTCCTTATCTTTCGTATAAATATTGATATTAATTGCTTTAGGTAGGCCTGAGGTATTAAACACCAAACGATATTTTTCACCAATAAAAATTGGCACTTCAACTTCTAATTGTTGCGTTTTTTTAGTAAAATTAATTTTCGTAAATTTTTGGCTGTCGTATTTAAATGGCACCAATTTTTTCTTGCAACTGGTTGTTAATACTCTCTTATCACAATTATCAGCTGTTTGAATAGTGGTAAATCCAAAAACGAATAATAAACCAACTAAACTTATATAAAATGCCTTTTTCATAATCATCTTCAATTTAATTTTGTTATAGTATTTTAGAATTATCCATTGATAAATTTAACTCGTAAAGCTTCAATTTTAGTTGTTAATTGAGTTACTTCATCATCTGTAAGGGACAATTCTTTTTCAGTATTATCCAAAGCTTCAGGATTGTTTTTTACTGATGGTAATGTATCGTAAATATCTTTTATTGATTGCAAGTCAGCAATTAATCCGGAAATAGCAGCATCTTTTTTCTCTTCTGCTTTGAGTGCATTAATAATACTTCCCAAAATTGTCATTTGTTCAGCTAATTTATTGTTCAAGGATTTATCTTTCCCTTTTTCATAAACTTTTGAGCCGATGTACATGCTTTCAATCCAGGCTCCGGAAAATACTATCGAAGTAATTTGTTGTTGGTCATTTTCATCCAAATACATATCTGTTACCATTTGCAATTCTGCAATAATGTATGCTAATGAATCTTCGTTACTCAAATTTTTCTCGAAACGTTTTGATAAGTTACCTTGATCAAACACGGAACCCATACCTAAGTTATCAGCTAACTGACGGCTTAATTTCATATAGGTCATCGACTCTTGATTTTGCTTATTCAATACAGCGTATGATAAATCAGCACTATAAATGCCCAAGTTGATTGCTTTATTGAGATTGGTAGTGTATTTTGAAGGGTCTTTCATTTCACTAGTTACACCAGCTTTGTATTTTAACCCCGATTTTTTAAAAATAGAAGCAATTTGTAAAGGAGAAGGAAGTGAATAAGTAATTTGTTGTGACTCAACTTCAGCTGTAACTGAATCTTCAGTGGTTGAAATTGCATCGTTTTCTTCTTTAGCAGTATCGCTTCCGCAAGCAGCAAATATTAAACTTGCTGTTATAAACAATGCGCTTTTTAATACCAGTGATTTTTTGTTTAAAAACATTTTTCTATTAAATTTGGGGTTAATAATGTTTATTTAATTTTTCCAAGGGCTAAACTACAAAAAAATATCAATCCACAAAACCTTAAGCAGATTTTAAAATCTTACTCTTTATTGAAATAAGACTGCTTGTTGTTAATGATGCCAATCACTTTTCCTGTAAATGTAGTTCCGATAAAGGGTGTGTTTGCCGATTTTGACTGAATGTGCTTTTTCTCGAAAGTCCACTCCTGACTGGGGTTGAAGAGTGTAATGTTTGCTAATTCTCCTTCTGTAATTTTTGATTCTCTCAGCTTTAATATCTTTCTTGGATTGGATGTTAAAGCATTTATAATGGTCTCTAATTTTATTTTTCCTTTATTCGAATTTATTAGTCCGAATGCACTTTCTAGTCCTATTATTCCATTTGCTGCGTAATCAAATTCCACATCTTTTGATTCGATGTCCTGAGGTCGATGATCACAAGAGAGTACATCGATTGTTCCATCAGCAAGACCTTTTTTGAGAGCTTCTATATCCTCTGTGGTGCGAAGTGGTGGATTTAGCTTGTAGTTGCTATCGAATCCAGTTAAAGCACTATCATCAAGAGCTATGTTGTAAGCATTTACTGATGCAGTTACTTTTAAACCTTTTGCTTTCGCTTGTCGAACCAACTCCACCGATTTTTGTGTTGACACATTTGCTATATGAATGGCAGCATTGGTATATTCTGCTAAGAAGATATTTCTATCGACCATCAATTCTTCAGCAAGTGCCGGAATTCCTTTTAATCCAAGTTGTGTTGAAGTTATTCCTTCGTTCATTTTTCCATCGTTAGAGATTGATTTCTCATCGCAATGGGTTATAATTAATCCTCCGAAATTTTGTGCATAGAGTAGTGCCCGCATCAATAATCCTGCATTGCCTACCGGTTTTTTATCATCCGAAAAAGCCACTGCTCCGGCTTGTTGCATGTCGTACATCTCAGAAATATCATATCCTTCCAACTTGTGCGATAAGGTTCCAACTGGATAAACATCTACTATTGAACCTGCTGTTTTATTCTTTATATATAGTACTTCTGCTTTGGAATGAATGCTAGGATTTGTTGACGAAACCATTGCTACTCCTGTATATCCACCACTTGCTGCTGCTTTTATTCCACTTTCAATATCTTCTTTGTGTTCAAATCCCGGGTCGCAAAAATTCACTTGCATATCTACCCAGCCATTTGATAAATGAAGGTTTTCAGCTTCAATCACTTTTACGTTCCCGCCTGCCGGACCTGCCTGGCCGGCAGGCAGGCGGGCAGGTTTATCAGGAGTAATTTTTGGTTTTATGGATTTTATTGTTCCATTTTCAATTAAAATATCCATCACTTTTCCATTGTGAGCCGACTTAGAGTCGATGATGTGAGCCGATTTGATTAATATGTTCATATTAGTTTATTTGTTCATTTGCCTGCCTGCCGGTAGGCAGGTTCACTGGTTCATTTGTATTGCTGTGTGTTTAGCCAATGTTTTTTTATTTTTTTGTCTACTGTCGACTTTTATTTTTTTATTTGTCTACTGTTTACCCTTTCATGTATCTTAATAATACTACTTCTATTGCTAAAAATAACAGTGCTAAAATAAGACAAAGTTTCCATAATTTTTTGCCTTGGTCTAATTCTGTTAAAGAATCTGTTATGCTTTTTGATTGTAATTCTAATATATTGATATTGAATAATTTATTGTTAGTTACTTGTTCTTTTAATTCACCTGAAGAATAGCAAGTTAAATTGGATTCTTTGCGGTTAAAATTAAAAGACATTCCTTCAATCAATTCGGTGTTGGCATACAAATTATAATTATCCGCTTCTGCGATTTGATTGTGAACCATTATAGCAGTTTTGGAATCCAACACTTTATGCTCCGGAATAATGTCTGTCTTTCCGTTGTTGCTCTTGATATGAAAAACATTTTCACCACTAATTACTTTCTTGCATTCTATGGATTCATCGTTTCCAATTGTATAGAATAATGGCTGAGCCACTTGGCTGTACATCCCAATTTTATAGAGCGTTGGGACAAATATCGCATGCTTTGCTAAGTTGCTAAATTCATCAGAAACTCCTACTGCCGAAACATACAATTTCCCCTGTCCGACTCCGTCATTCCCGCCCGTACCGGATCGGGCGGGCAGGCGGGCTTTTTCAACATTGTATTTACTCAAGAACACGTCTCCATTTTGAAGTTTCAATAAGTATTCTTCGTTGCTACGAGTTGTTTTTGAAATCACAAAATGCTCGTTTACTTTAGGCAAATCAAGGTTTGTAGCACTAAATGTTTTTTTATCAAACACGTCTTTGTAAATAACGTGTTCCATGTTAATTTTATCAACCTTTGTATTTACGGTGTCTAAGCGTTCGTAGTAGTTTGCTCGAAGGGAAATCAAAAACTCTTTGTAAGAGTTTAATTCGGCATCTTTATTGGGAAAAACCAATACACTTCCACCATTTGTTACAAAGCGGTTCAATTCTTGGCTCAAGCCGGATGAAATGCTTTTTAATTCATTTAAAACAATTAACTTATTATTTCCCAGAGTAGAGTAGTCGAGTTTGTTTTCTTGCGCTGAATTATAAATAAATAGTGAATCGGCACCGAATAGTTTATTCAAATAAGGACTTTCTGAATTCGCTTCTGAGCCATTGATACAAAGCACAGGAATGTTTTTAGCGACTTCAAAACTGAAGTAGAACTTGTCATCAAACGTTACCGGATAGTCATTCAGTTCTATTCTGCAATGCTGTATACCAATTTCTTTTGATGCAAATGAAAGTACAATTTCCGTTTCCGAATTTTTATCCAAATTAAAACTGGCTGGAGTTTTTTGAATATTGTTGATGAAAAGTTTTATAGAATTATTTTCTAGTGTTTTATCAGAAACATTTTTGATTATAACATGCAAGCGTTCTAATTGGTTGTATTGCCTAACGGGGCTTTCAAACCAACAAGTATCTATGTAGACATTGCTTTTTTCTACAGCTATTAAAGGAACGAATTCAAAATGAACCGTTGTGTCGTTTTTTAATTGCGCCAGATTCACAATGCTCTTTTGAAAATCAGATATTATAAAAGAAACTTTGTTTTTACCAACATCTTGTAACACATCCATTTGTCGTGATGCAATTTCTGAAATACTTCGGGTTGCAGGACTAATTTTTACTTCGTCCAGCAATTCAATAAATTCTTCTTTATTCACTAAGCGTTGATGCTTACCTTCGAAATCGTTTGTCAATAGTTGAAAGCGGTCGCTTGGTTTATATGCCGATACAATTTCCAATGCACGTTTTTTTGCTTCATCCAATAAAGTTCCATTTTTATTTATCGCATCCATACTAAATGAATTATCAATAAAAATGCTGATGGCTTTGTCACCAACTGTTACTTTGCTATTTTCTATAGG
>JAYVZC010000338.1:0-3267 GCA_043783695.1 Bacteroidota bacterium | reverse complement strand
TTAGAAACTGCTATGCGAGACGCCAATAGCGCATAGTCGGGATGTTTTGTGGTAAGCGAAGCAGCAGTTTCAGCAGCTAAGTTATCCAATTCGCTGGTTGTAACACCTTCGTAAATTCCTTCAATTACCTTCATGGCAACATTGATTGGAGTTACGTGAATAGGGTCCAAGCCGTAGCAAAGTTTTTGGATACGTGCTGTTACTTTGTCAAATTTTACTGATTCGCGATTGCCATCTCTTTTGATTACGTACATAAATGAGAGTGTTGAGTAGTTTAGTTAATTTTTAGTAGTACTGTTTTTTGTTGTTGTAATGATTAGCTGCTTTGTTTACGCACTCCGCAGATAATTTAATCTTTTGTTTTTCTTTTTATTCGTAATTCGCAAAAATTCGCCTACCTGCCGGTAGGCAGGTAATTCGTAGACTAAAAGTCTTCATCCAATTTAAACACATTGTCTTCTTTTTTTCCCATGACACCGGATTTCTGATATTCGGCAACACGTTTTTCGAAGAAATTTGTTTTTCCTTGTAAAGAAATTAATTCCATAAAGTCGAATGGGCAAGTTGCGTTGTATGCTTTATCGCATCCAAGAGCAACAAGTAATCGGTCGGCAACAAACTCGATGTATTGACACATCAAATCGGCATTCATCCCAATCAAACGAACAGGTAATGCATCGGATACAAATTCTTTTTCAATTTCCACTGCATTTGCAATGATGGCTGTTACTCTTTCTTTCGGAAGTTGATGTTTCAATTCAGAATACAACAGACAAGCGAAATCGCAGTGCAATCCTTCGTCACGAGAAATAAGTTCGTTTGAAAAAGTTAGTCCCGGCATTAATCCGCGTTTTTTTAACCAGAAAATGGAGCAGAAACTTCCTGAAAAGAAGATGCCTTCAACAGCAGCAAAAGCAATTAACCTTTCAGCGAAAGTCCCATTTCCTATCCATTTAATAGCCCATTCAGCTTTTTTTCCAACACATGGCAATGTATCGATAGAATGAAAAAGGCGGTCTTTCTCTTGCGGATCTTTAATATAAGAATCAATTAATAAAGAATAGGTTTCAGAGTGAATGTTCTCCATCATAATTTGAAAACCATAAAAGCAACGTGCTTCTGGATATTGAACTTCATTCATAAAGTTCACAGCCAAGTTTTCATTTACTATACCATCGCTGGCAGCAAAAAATGCGAGTACATGTTTGATGAAATGTTTTTCGTCATCATTTAATTTATTATCCCAATCTTGAAGGTCTGGATTTAAATCAATTTCTTCGGCAGTCCAAAAGCTTGCTTCAGCTTTTTTATACATCTCCCAAATGTTGTTATGCTTAATTGGAAATAAAACGAATCGGTCTTTATTCTCTTTTAGTATTGGTTCTTCGTTCATAAATGTATATTCGTTTTTAAAATGTATAATAATTTGATTTCCAACCTTTTATTTCTTTCGCAACTTTCGTTTAGAGGGCAAAAGACCCCTGAAAGCTTTTGCTTTCTTTTTAAGCTATTTAATAAAGTATTGCTTATTGAATTAAAGGTGTACAAATTTTGGTAAAAAAAAGGGATGTGTCAAGTGCATTGAATTAACATTTGACTGAAGTTATAAACACGCGAAATTAACAGACGAATGTTAAGAAATGACCAATGTATTAAAAAACAGTCGTTTAAGTTTGAAGTGAAAAAAACTGAAAATTAAAGCAAAAAAAATTTGCAGTATCCGAAAAAAAATTACAATTAGAAATACTGATGTTTCGGGGGATATAGCTCAGAATGCCTTTAAATAAATATGTTTAGAGGGGATGCTTTTGAAAGAAAGTAGTTTTTGAAATTCAAACATGATTATAGTTGGGACGAAAAAGTCTTCGACTACGCTCAGCCTGACGTTTGTTTGTTGAAGAGATTTCGCTTGACGTCACACTGAGCGTTAGTCGAAGTGTAAGAGCGTAAACTATTTTCTCATTTTATCTGCCAGCTCTAATTGTTTATACCAACCCTTACCAAATTTACGAATTAAAGGCTCTTTTAAAAACTTGTATACCGGTACATCCAGCTTGGCTCCGCATTCACAAGCAGGTTTACACACATCCCATTTGTGATAATTCACAGCATCGTAATCTTTGTATTTACTTATGCGTACAGGGTATAAATGACAAGAGATGGGTTTTTTCCATTTTATTTTTCCATCGTAATAAGCTTGTTCAATGGAGCATTTAGCGGTTCCGTCTTTGTCAAACATGGTAAACGCACAGTGTTTACCCTTAACTAAAGGAGTTACATATTCTCCATCGTCTTCATCAATAACAAAAACTCCATATTTTTCAATGGTTTTAAGACCATCTTTGGGTAAATAAGGTTTCACCTCATCCAAAATGTCTTCCATAATTGCAATCTCTTCCGCATCCAAAGGGGCTCCCGCATCACCTGCTACACAACATTCTCCTTTACACGCTGCAAGATCGCACACAAATTTTTTCTCTAATAAATGTTCCGATACTATGGTATTATCAATTGCTATCATGCTACAAAAATACAAATAAAAAAGCCTCCCCGATTTATCAGGAAGACTTCTAAAAATTATTGTTCTTTCTATTGAATTTAAATAATCAGTAAAAAAACATTTTGCAGATAAACTTGAATACCTACTTTGTAAGTGCGTCCAGCTGTTTTTGCATATCATCCATTTTCTTTTTCATTTCATTAATAAGTTGTTGCTGAGAAATATTTAAGGTATTAAGTTCCTGTACAGCTTTTGTAAGTGGTGATATTAAATCGTTGTAACGCACACCATACATTCCTTTGCTATCTTTAGAAACAATTCCGTTGTCAGATGCGCCTGATGAATTTAATAGTTCTTCCAAATCCTGAGCGATAAAACCGTATTCACGTTTTTTACTTTCATCGTTATTACGGATATACGAAACAGGTTTTAACTTAGAAATAAAATCCAAGCCAAGATTTGATTCTTGAATATCTGTTTTCCATCTTTTATCTGAAGTTACTGTCCATGCTACTTGAATGCCTGCATAAGTAATGTTTGCGTCTCCTATTCTTATCTGGTTACTAGCGGTTGGAGTTGGAACTTGCGCATTATATCCTATTGCTGTATTGTTAGAGCCGGTAGTGATAGAGCTGGCAGCACCTAATCCATAAGCAGTATTGAGGTCTCCATTGGAATTATAAAGTGCAGCGCTTCCGGTTGCGATATTGTTAGAGCCTGTGGTGTTGCTATAAAGCGCTTGTACTCCGTTGGCGGTATTGGAGATT
>JAYVZC010000337.1:0-3270 GCA_043783695.1 Bacteroidota bacterium | reverse complement strand
TAGATGTTTTGGGTGATGCTTACGAATACCTTATTGGACAATTTGCCAGCGGAGCAGGAAAAAAAGCAGGTGAGTTTTACACTCCGCAGCAGGTTAGTACTATATTGGCAATGATTGTAACTACAGGAAAAACAAAAATTAAATCTGCTTATGACCCAACATCAGGTTCAGGTTCTTTATTATTACGAATTGCTCGACAAGTAAAAGATGTAGGCATGTTTTATGGACAGGAAATGAACCGTACCACATACAATCTTTGTAGGATGAACATGATATTGCATGGTGTGCATTACCGCAAATTTGACATTAAACAAGAAGATACCTTAGAACATCCACAACATATAGACTTGCAATTTGAAGCCATTGTAGCCAATCCGCCATTTTCAGCTCAATGGAGTGCCAACCCATTGTTTACAAGTGACGATAGGTTTAGTCAATACGGAAGACTTGCACCAAGTAGCAAAGCTGACTTTGCTTTTGTGCAACATATGGATTTATCATTTGGCAGACAATGGAACAATGGCTATAGTATTGCCCCACGGTGCTTTGTTTCGCGGTGGTGCAGAGCAACACATACGCAGGTATTTGATAGAAAACAAAAACTTTTTAGATGCGGTAATTGGCTTACCAGCCAATATATTTTACGGCACAAGTATTCCAACTTGTATTATGGTTTTCAAAAAATGTAGAGAAAACCCTGATGATATTTTATTTATTGATGCAAGCGGTAGCGACAATTACGAAAAGGTAAAAACACAAAATGTGTTAAGAGCCAAAGACATTGATTTAATTATTGATACGTACCGCAACAGAACGGAATTACCAAAATACAGCAAGAAAGCAACCTTGGAGGAAATTGCTAAAAACGATTACAACCTGAATATACCAAGGTATGTAGATACGTTTGAAGCAGAAGAAAGTATAGACATTGATGCGATAGCTAAAGAATTAAAAGCATTGGAAACAACAATGAAAAGTACCGATGAAACGATTGCGAAATTTTGCAAGGAATTAAATATTTCAACTCCTTTTTAATATAGATAGTATGAAATCAGAAGAAATAAAACAACTGTTTGCCCAATTTGAAGCAGCAGCAGCCGAATTGGAAGGTGTGGAGTGTTGAAGTGCAAGAGAATTACAAGATTTATTAGGCTATAGCAAATGGGAGAACTTTGAAAAGGTAATTCAAAAGGCAAAAGATGCCTGCAAAAATGTTGGAGAAGAAGTAGCCTATCATTTTCCTGACATCAGGAAAACGATACCAATGCCAAAAGGTGCTGAAAAAGAAATAGAGGATATTCTACTAACAAGATATGCTTGCTATTTGGTAGCACAAAATGGCGATAGCCGCAAAGAAGAAATTGCTTTTGCACAAAACTATTTTGCTGTACAAACCCGAAGGGCAGAATTGGTAGAGCAACGATTATTAGAATATGAAAGAGTAAAAGCCAGAGAAAAACTAAGCCACACCGAAAAACAATTATCAGGAATATTGTACGAACGTGGCGTAGATGGACAAGGTTTTGCAACTATAAGAAGCAAAGGCGACCAGGCTTTATTTAGACTAAACACCCAAATGCTGAAACGCAAAATGGGTGTGCCTGAAACCAGACCAGTTGCCGATTTTTTACCAACCATTAGCATTAAAGCAAAAGACCTTGCCGCTGAAATGACAGGGCTAAATGTGCAAAGCAAAGACCTGAAAGGGCAAACCAAAATAGAAAAAGAACACATTGACAATAATGTAGCTGTAAGAGAAATGCTTACAAAAAGAGGCATAGTACCCGAAAACTTACCTGCTGCCGAAGATGTGAAAAAGCTACAACGAAAATTGGAAGGTGATGAGAAAAAAGTATTGAAGGATACCAAAAAGAAGAAATAATGGAAAAGCAAATGAATATACCGCAATTGCGTTTCCCTGAATTTTCTGAAAATTGGAATAAGGAGAAAATGGGTGGCATTTTCTCTTTCAAAGTAACGAACTCATTCTCTAGAGATAATTTGAAATATGAAGAAGGAACAGTAAAAAATATTCACTACGGAGACATTCATACTAAATTTCAAACGCTTTTTGATGTTACCAAAGAAAAAGTTCCGTATATAAATTCTGAAATTTCAATTGATAGAATTTCAGAAGATAATTATTGCAGAGAAGGCGACCTTATTCTTGCAGATGCTTCTGAAGATTTGAATGATGTAGGCAAATCAATTGAAGTATTCAATCTAAACAACGAAAAACTTTTGGCAGGTTTGCACACCATTTTAGCAAGACCTAATTTGGATAAATTTGATATTGGTTTTGGCGGTTACTTATTCAAAACAAATAAAGTAAGAACTAAAATACAGAAAGAGGCTCAAGGTTCAAAAGTGTTAAGTATTTCAGCGACACGACTAACCAATTTATTACTAGACTATCCTTCAAAAGAAGAACAAAAGAAAATTGTAGAATGCTTTAGTGCTATTGACAAAAAAATCCAAGCCCTCATTAAGAAACAAAGCCATATAGAAAATTACAAAAAAGGCGTAATGCAAAAACTATTCTTGTCCGAATTAGCATTGGAAAGATTAAAGGATGATGGGATTGAAAATGAAGAGGAAGAAAATCCTACAATCTTAAAATCCCAAAAATCCAAATTCAGACAATTGAGATTTAAAGATGAAAATGGGAAAGAGTTTGCGGATTGGGAAGTGAAGAAGTTGGGAGAGGTGTTGGAATATGAACAACCAACAAATTATTTAGTTTCAAGCACAGAATATGATGATAAATTTGAAACACCCGTTGTTACAGCCGGTAAAACATTTATTTTAGGCTATACAGATGAAATAAAGGGGATTTTTAAAGAAAATTTGCCTGTTATTATTTTTGATGATTTTACGACAGCAACACAATTTGTAGATTTTCATTTTAAAGCTAAATCATCTGCAATGAAAATATTAAAGGCAAAAAATAATTCAAATATCAAATTTCTTTATGAAGCAATGAAAATGATAGACTATGAAATCGGAGGTCACGGAAGGCATTGGATTTCTGTTTTTGCAGAAATGGAAATTTCAATTCCATCAATCCAAGAACAAACCCAAATCGCCAATTTCCTATCATCCATAGACAAAAAAATAAACAATATTCAAATCCAAATAGCCCAAACCGAACAATGGAAAAAGGGATTGTTACAAAAAATGTTTGTGTAAAATGAAAATACTAAAAATACAGACCGCTCCTATGGAGCTACAATGTTGCCATACACATAGTGCTACAAACAGTTTGCTCCT
>JAYVZC010000336.1:0-17542 GCA_043783695.1 Bacteroidota bacterium | reverse complement strand
AATTGCTTATTTTGGATGAAGATGGAAACGAATTGTTGTTGCCAAAAACAGAACAAATTCCTTCAGACTTCTTTAAAAAAGGGGATACATTAAAAGCAGTTGTTCAACGTGTGGACATGAAAAACAATTCACCTGTAATTGTTCTTTCCCGTACTTCTTCAGCTTTCCTTGAGCGGTTGTTCGAATTGGAAGTTCCAGAAGTATTTGACGGATTGATCACTATTAAAAAGATCGTTCGTGAACCGGGTGAAAGAGCTAAGGTTGCTGTTGAATCATATGACGACAGAATTGACCCCGTTGGTGCTTGTGTTGGAATGAAAGGTTCTCGTATTCATGGAATCGTTCGTGAATTGCGTAACGAAAACATTGACGTAATTAATTACACATCTAATCCATCATTGTTTATTACCCGTGCATTGAGTCCGGCTAAAATTACTTCCGTAAAAATTGACGAAGAAACAAAACGTGCAGAAGTTTTCTTAAAACCAGATCAAGTTTCTTTAGCAATTGGTAAAGGCGGGCATAATATTAAATTAGCAGGTAAATTAACCGGTTATGAAATTGATGTTTATCGCGATACAGATATTGATCTGGAAGATGTGGATCTGGAAGAATTTTCAGATGAAATTGAAAGCTGGATCATTGATGAATTAAAAAACATCGGTTGCGATACTGCAAAGAGTGTATTGGAATTATCAACTGAAGAATTGGTTAAACGTACCGATTTAGAAGAAGTAACGGTAACAGAAGTAAAAGCAATTTTACAATCTGAATTTGAGTAACCTACGAAATACGAATAGCTAAATACGAATTCTAAACCTATTATTCGTCATTCGTTAAAATTCGTCATTCGTAGTAAATTTTTTTAAAAAAGTATATGTCAGACAACAAAGAACAACGATTAAGTAAAGTTGCAAAAGAGCTCAATGTCAGCATTGGGACGATTACCGAATTCCTTAAAGGGAAAGGTCATGCAGTGGATAATAATCCTATGGCCAAAATTACGGAGGAACATTATTCGTTGCTTGCAAAAGAATATCAATCGGAAAAAGCAGCTAAGGAAGATGCACAAAAAGTGACTTCCAGCACACGTGCTAAAAAAGAAAGTATTGTTTTGGATGAGACTAAAAAACCTGAATCCAGAAACAAAGAGGAAGAGGAAGACATCATCATTAAAAACATGCCAAATTCTTTACCGGCAAAAGAAAAAGCTATAGAAAAACCAGTTAAAAAAGTTGAAAAGGAAGTTGAATTTGAAAAGGAAGTTATTAAATCGGATGTTAAATTAACTGTCGTTTCTAAAATTGATCTGGATTCTATAAATAGCAAAACAAAACCAACAAAGAAAACAAAAGCAGCAAAAGAAGAGGCAGCAAAAGAAGAGAAAAAAGCTGCCGCAAAAGGAAAAGCAACAAAAGAAAAAGCGAAGAAAGGTGAAGAAGACATCTCGGCTCCTCTTGAGGTGATAGCGGAAACAACAACTGTTGTGACGGAAACAGAAGAACCTGCAAAAGTAGATTTCTATGAAACAAAAGTAGAGAAGCTGGAAGGCCCTAAAATTATGGGCAAGATCGATCTTCCTGTAAAAGAAGAACGCAAAAAAAATCCCGTTGCATCCTCTTCAGCGACAAATGCTGAGAACAAGAAAAAACGTAAACGCATCAAGAAAAGTTTTGGTGGTGCAACACTTGGCGATACTTGGGATCCGAATAAAAAACCAGGAACAGATGGGGCTGCAAAACCTAACGATACTCCACGAAAACAATATCCTGTTACTGCTCAGAATTCGGGTGGACCACGAGGAAAATTTAATCCACGCGCTCCGAAAGTTGAATTAACTCCGGATCAAATTGCTGCTCAGGTAAAAGAAACGCTTGCACGATTAAGTGGTGCAGGAAAATCAAAAGCTTCCAAACACCGTAAATCAAAGCGTGATATCGCTAGTGAACGTATTCAAGAAGCAGCTGATCAACAAGAAGCAGAAAAAAAGATTATCAAAGTAACAGAATTCGTTTCTGCAAATCAATTGGCTCAGATGATGGATATTTCGGTGAACGAAATTATTTCCACTTGTATGAGCTTGGGAATGTTTGTTTCCATCAATCAACGATTAGATGCTGAAACCATTTCTATTGTTGCAGAAGAATTTGGATACCAATTGGAATTCGTTTCAGTTGAAGTACAAGAAGCTATCAAAGAAGAAGAAGATACCGAAGATCAATTATTAGATCGCTCACCAATTGTAACCGTAATGGGTCACGTTGACCATGGTAAAACATCTTTACTAGATTATATCCGTAAAGCCAACGTAATTGCAGGTGAAGCGGGTGGTATCACTCAACACATTGGTGCATACAATGTTAAATTAGATTCAGGAAAAACAATAACGTTCCTTGATACTCCCGGTCACGAAGCCTTTACAGCGATGCGTGCCCGTGGTGCTCAGGTAACCGATGTAGCGATTATTGTTGTAGCAGCTGACGACAGTGTAATGCCTCAAACAACAGAGGCCATTAATCACGCACAAGCAGCGGGTGTTCCAATTATTATTGCGATAAATAAAATTGATAAAGTTGGTGCTAATCCTGATAATATTCGTCAGGCATTATCACAAATGAATATACTTGTGGAAGAATGGGGCGGAAAAGTTCAGTGTCAGGAGATCTCTGCTAAGAAAGGGTTGCACATTGATGAGCTTTTAGAAAAAGTTTTGCTGGAAGCAGAAATGTTGAACTTAAAAGCAAATCCGAATAAAAATGCAAGCGGTACTGTAATTGAATCGGAATTAGATAAAGGAAGAGGATATGTAAGTACTATATTAGTAGAAGCAGGAACATTGCGTGTTGGAGATATTGTATTGGCAGGATGTTTCAGTGGAAAAGTAAAAGCATTACATAACGAACGCGGACAAGTTGTAAAAGAAGCAGGCCCTGCAATGCCGGTATCTTTGCTTGGTTTAAGCGGGGCACCACAGGCAGGTGATAAATTTCACATCATGAACGATGAACGTGAAGCACGTGAAATTGCTGCAAAACGTTTACAGTTGCAACGTGAACAAGGTATCCGTACTAACAAACATATTACTTTGGATGAGATCGGAAGACGTTTAGCAATAGGTGATTTCAAGGAATTGAACGTAATCGTAAAAGGTGACGTGGATGGTTCGGTGGAAGCTCTTGCAGATTCATTGCAAAAATTATCTACTGAAAAAGTTCAAGTAAAGATCATACACAAATCGGTTGGAGCAATTTCTGAATCCGATGTATTGTTAGCTTCTGCTTCTAATGCTATCATTATTGGTTTCCAGGTGAGACCATCAGCCGGTGCGCGCAAGATTGCAGATGTTGAACAAATTGATATCCGTTTATATTCCATTATCTACAAAGCCATTGAAGAAATTCAAGCAGCGATGGAAGGAATGTTGGCTCCTGAGTTTCAGGAAAAAGTGGTTTGTAATATTGAAATTCGTGAAGTATTTAACATCACCAAAGTGGGAACAATCGCAGGATGTTTTGTGTTAGATGGAAAAGTAAACAGAAATACCAAAGTCCGTATTATTCGCGATGGTATTGTAGTTCACGATGGCGAGTTGGGTTCGTTAAAACGTTTCAAAGATGATGTGAAAGAAGTAAACAAAGGTTTTGAATGCGGATTAAACATTAACGGTTTCAACGATATTAAAGTAGGAGATATTATTGAAGGATACGAAATGGTTGAGGTGAAAGCGAAGTTGTAAAGGAGAATTATTCTATAGCACGTCACCCTGATCGCCATGCCTGCCTGCCGGCAGGTAGTCGAAGGGCTCAAAATAGTCCTCCCGCAGATGTGGGATGAGATTAGTATTGTAAATGCCGAGAGAGTAGCTGTTGTAGTCCAAAATTGCAAAGCAACTATTGGACTCCTATTACAGATACCGATTCGGTACTATAAAGCCTCAGCGAGGCGACCTGTTTATAGAATTGAAATTAAATCTGTTGTATAAGCTCCAGAGGAGTGACCTGTAATACCAATTGTTATTATAAAACAGGAGTCCAAAGGACATTTTGTAATTTACAATGGTTAATGCCGAAGCAATAGATGTATAGTTGGACTGCCTGCCTGCCTGCCTGCCGGTTACATATATGCTTTTGGTATAATCCTTAACTAAACAATATTGCTTTCTCCTTAGGAGAGAGTTGCCTACCCGAATGAACGAATGCTTTTGTTCATTCGGGGGCTGAGGTTTTTTCTAGAAAAATATCAATTAATCTAGGAACAGCATATTTATGAATATCACTTTTTTTAATAATAAACATATCTTTTGGTAAAAATGTTTTTAAAGATTCCTTTGCCTCAACTTCTATAAAACGGGCATAAATTTTTTGATGACTAAGAATGTGTTTATGAGAAACAGAAATAGATTTTATAGAATACTTTGTTTTGCCCAATATTTTTTTCCATTCAGGAGATTTTAATAATTGCTCTTCGGATAATTCTTTGTCCGTTTCAATCAAAGGAAAATCATGAAGGTTGATCCAGATATCTTTTGCAATTCGTTTATGAATGGCTGTTGTTCCCTTATAATGAAACACTATATAATTAAAGTAGCGGTTCCTGACCTTTGTTTTCATTTCTTTGATGGGCAGATCGGCTACCACCTTCTTCGCAAAAGCGTAACAATTACTATTTAATGGACAAACAGAGCAATCGGGATTTGCGGGTTTACATTGCAGAGCTCCAAATTCCATTACCGCTTGGTTATGCAAACCGGGATTTTTTTTATCGATGAGCTCGTTGGCCAGCTTATAGAACTCCTTTTTACCAGCTGTACTATCAATAGGAGTTTCTATTCCGAACACTCTTGAAAGCACACGGTAAACATTTCCATCAACAACTGCATACGGTTTATTAAATGCAAAAGAAGCTATCGCAGCAGCGGTATAATCGCCAATACCTTTTAAGGAAAGAATATCTTCATAGGCATCGGGAAACTTACCTTTATATAGGGTTTGAATAGTTTTTGCTGTAGCATGTAAATTCCGGGCACGGGAATAATAACCTAATCCTTGCCAGAGTTTCATTACTTTATCGTTATCCGCTTTTGCGAGATGTTTTACAGTAGGAAAATGCTCAGCAAACTTCAAATAATAAGCCATTCCTTGATCCACACGGGTTTGCTGCAAAATGATCTCCGAAAGCCATATCAAATAAGCATCTTTTGTGTTTCGCCAAGGCAAATCGCGCTTATTTTGCTTGTACCAGGCAATTATTTTAGACGAAAAATGCTTCATTTATAGGCTTTAATGCTCGATTTCAATCAAAAGTAGTTCGAAATTACGATTTAAATTTTTGTTTGAAAATTAAAATACTATCTTTGCCTCCCGAAAAATTATTATTGTATTAATTGTTTGATTATAAATAGTTTATAAGAAGTATGACAAAGGCAGACATCATTAACGACATTGCAGAAAAAACAGGAATTGAAAAAGTAGCAGTGCAAGCAAGTGTAGAAGCATTCATGAAATCGGTGAGAAACTCGATGGTTAATGGAGAGAATGTTTACCTAAGAGGATTTGGAAGTTTCATCGTAAAAAGACGAGCTGAAAAAACCGGTAGAAACATTTCTAAGAACACAACAATTATTATCCCGGCACATTATATTCCGGCTTTTAAACCGGCTAAAACTTTTGCTGAGAAAGTAAAGAAAAACGTTAAAAAAGAAATACCAGCATAAATAATTTCATATTTCAGATCTCAAATTTTTGAAATCTGAAATCTGGAATTTGAAATTATAAAATGAAACTGAATAAAACTCAAATAGCAGTCGTTTCAGGTGCATTATTACTTATCGTTCTTTTATTATTAGCAAAAACAAATCTTATTCCAAAAGAGGAAGCTGTGGTATCGGACCATGCAAATCCCAACACACTTGCATTTACCAAAATGGTGAAAGCCGCGGTTGATGGCTTAAATCCTGATCAGAAAAAGGCAATTCAAAAATTAGAAGAAGCCATAAAAACTTCTCCGGATAAAAAAGTTGCTTTTGAAAACATGATCAACATGTGGGATAGTTTGAGAAGTCCTTCGGTGGCAGCATACTATATGGAACAAACCGCATTGGCTTCACCAATTGAAAGAAACTGGCTGGAAGCAGGAAATCGTTACTATGCGGCAACCCGATTTGTGAAAGAAGAAGCTGATCGTCCTTTATTATTTGGAAGAGCAATGGATTGTTTCGAACATGTTTTGGAACTGAATCCGAAAAACGTTGAGGCGAAAATTAGTTTAGCTTCTTGTTATGTCGAAGGAAGTTCTGAACCGATGAAAGGAATTGGAATGCTGAAGGAAATTGAAAAAACCGATTCAAACAATGTGAATCTTCAATTGAACTTTGCATTTTTCTCTGAAAAATCGGGACAATGGGCAAAGGCGATACCACGATTTGAAAAGGTGTTGAAGATACAACCCGATTTTATTGAAGCCTATTTGCATTTAGCAGATGCGTATCAACAGCTTGGGAATACAGAAAAAGCAATTGAAAGTTTAAAAAAATATATTACGTTAGTGGATGACGTAACTATCAAAGCAGAAGTACAAGAGTATATAAATAAATTAACCATGGAGGCAACTCCGGGACAGAAACAGTAAACAGATTTTATAAACATTAAACATTTAAGTCATGCCAAGCGGTAAAAAAAGAAAAAGACATAAAATGGCTACTCACAAACGTAAAAAACGTTTGAGAAAAAACAGACATAAGAAAAAATAATTCCTTCGGGGATTATTTTTAATTGTGTGAATAGCAGCGTCATTTTACAGAATAGAAATTCAATTTTTCTATTCTGTTTATTAGCACACGCCTGTTTGTTTTCGTTTCGTCCCTTTTATTCTGGGTCGGGATCAAGCACCACCAATTTATTAAAATGATCCGTCCCGCTGCTACGGGAGGGATATTGTATTCATTAAAAAAACTTTAGAGTGAACAGCGAATTAATCATTGATTCAACACCCTCCGAAGTTGTTATTGCACTATTAAATGACAAACGATTAGTAGAACTTAATAGAGAAAAAAGCAACAATAACTTTTCAGTTGGTGACATTTATCTGGGACGAGTAAAAAAAGTAATGCCCGGTTTAAATGCAGCCTTTGTGGATGTTGGATACGAAAAAGATGCATTTTTGCATTACCTGGATTTGGGGCCTCAGGCCGCATCATTTGGGAAATACACCAAATTGGTGCAAACGGGGAAACAAACCACTTCCAACTTAATGTATTTTAAGTTTGAAAATGACATTCCTAAAGATGGGAAAATTGGAACCGTAATCAATTCCAATCAGCAGATCTTAATTCAAATTGCCAAGGAACCTATTTCTACAAAAGGTCCAAGGATCACCACCGAAATTTCTTTAGCAGGACGCTATTTAGTACTGATTCCTTTTTCAGAAAAAATTTCCGTTTCTCAGAAAATAAAAACGAATGACGAGAAAACGCGTTTGAAAAAACTCATCGCGAGCATCAAACCAAAAAACTTTGGAGTGATTATCCGCACAGTTGCTGAAGGAAAAAGTGTTGCCGATTTGGATGCTGATTTAAACGACTTAGTAAAAAAGTGGGACATTTGTTTTGAAGCATTAAAAACTGCTCAGCCACCGCAAAAAGTATTAGGAGAACTGGATCGTACATCCGCAATTTTACGCGACTTGTTAAATGCTAGTTTCAACAGCATTCACATCAACGATCAGGCATTGTATGACGAAACAAAAACATACTTACATACCATTGCTCCCGATAAAGAAAATATTTTAAAACTTTACAAAGGCACTGTTCCTATCTTCGATAATTTTGGAGTTGACCGTCAGATTAAAGGATTGTTTGGAAAAACAGTTACAATGAAAAGCGGTGGTTACTTAATTGTAGAGCACACCGAAGCATTGCACGTTATTGATGTAAACAGCGGTAATCGTGCAAAATCTGATAACTCTCAAGAAACAAATGCGCTGGAAGTAAACTTAGAAGCAGCTGTTGAAGTTGCCCGTCAGTTACGTTTGCGCGATATGGGTGGAATTATTGTGGTGGATTTTATTGATCTTCATTCAGCTGAAAATCGCAAATTACTTTACGAAAAGATTCGTGATGAAATGGCGAAAGACAGAGCGAAGCACAATATCTTACCTCCAAGTAAATTCGGATTGATACAGATCACCCGTCAGCGTGTACGCCCGGAAATGAATATTGTGACTGTAGAAAAATGTCCGACTTGTGGCGGCACAGGAGAAATTCAAGCAAGTATTATTTTAATAGATCAGATGGAAAATAATCTGCGCTATATTTTAAAAGAACAAAACGAAAAAGACATCACACTTTGTGTTCATCCATATCTGGAAGCTTACATCACCAAAGGGTTTTTCAGTTCATTAAGACGTAAATGGGGTAAAAAATACGGACGTAAATTTAAAGTGCGTGCTGTTTCTTCATATAATTTCATGGAATATCATTTCTTGAATAAGAATGAGGATGAAATAAAAATTTGATGTGCAAATGAATTGATGTGCAGATATGCGATTATATAAACTAAACGCTTCGCCCCATTAGTCGGGAGAAGCGTTTTTTTATTGGATGAATTTGCAAAAAATTAAATTTGGAATTTGTTAACTTAAAAGTTATCTTTGCAATATGAATATTGAAAGGCAAATTATTTTTCATGATCATTACTTTCAAGATTTTTACATTGAACAGACTGAAAAGGTTAGAGAAAAAATCGGTTATGTGTTTCGAGTAATAAAAACGGTAGACAAAATACCAGAAAAGTTTTTAAAACATCTTGAAGGCACGGATGGATTATATGAAATCAGAATTGAATTAGGAAGCAATATTTATAGAGTATTCTGCTGTTTTGATGAAGGAAATCTGGTTGTATTGTTTAATGGATTTCAAAAGAAAACTCAAAAAACTCCTCGACAAGAAATCCAAATGGCTGAAAAATTAAAAACTGAATATTTTAAATTAAAAATAAAGGGCAATGAAAAAAGACAACGCAATAAGAAAAGCTAAAAACTTTGATGAGTTATTAAACATTCAATACGGCAAGATCGGCACAAAGAAGCGCGACTTCTTTGAAGAACGAGCGCAATATTTCGTTATTAGTGAAACGCTAAAAGACGCAAGAAAAGAAGCGCATATGACACAAGAAGAGTTAGCCACGAAGGTTGGAACAAAAAAAAGCTATATCTCTCGATTAGAAAATGGGAAGTGCGATATTCAATTGTCAACACTTTACAGAATTTTTGAAGAAGGCTTAGGAATTCGAGTAAGCTTATTAATTGGTTGATTTTATTTAGCAGACGTCTACCAAATCTGGTTAGTTCCATTTTGGAGCATACCACTCAACTTATTGCCACAGATGGAAAACCCAGAAAAAATTCAAATACTACAATCTTGACAAAGCAATAAAAAAATAAATTTATTAAATCAACTCAATGAAAAAAATCACCCTCTTACTTTTAGCATTATTCCTTTTAAGCACAATCAAAGCACAAATCATAAATCAGGATTCTGTTTACTTTGTAACCAACTATTATAAAATTGAGCGCAGCATTCCAATGCGAGACGGGGTAAAATTGTTTACTTCCATTTATATCCCGAAAGATGCTTCTAAAAAGTATCCCATCATGATGACAAGAACACCTTATTCTTGTGCTCCTTATGGTGAAGATAAATTCAGAAATTTTTGGTCAAGAAATACAAGAGAATATTTTAAACAAAATTATATCATTGTTTATCAGGATGTGCGTGGCGCATATATGAGTGAAGGTGTGTATGAAGATATTCGCCCATATATAGCAAATAAGAAGAGTAAAAAAGATGTAGACGAAGCAAGTGATACTTACGATGCAATTGATTGGATGATAAAAAATATTCCAACCAACAACGGAAATGTTGGAATAAGCGGAATTTCCTATCCGGGATTTTATTCAACTATGGCTGCATTGTGCGGGCATCCTGCATTAAAAGCTGTTGGTCCGCAAGCACCGGTAACAGATTGGTTCATTGGTGATGATGTGCATCACAAAGGCGCATTTTTTATGATGGATGATTTTGATTTTGATTATTCATTTGGCCGTCCTCGTCCAAAACCAACCACTAAAGATGGACAGGGTTTCAATTACCCGACTCCCGATAATTATGATTTCTTTTTGAAAGTAGGAACATTAAAAAATCTTACGAAGTTATACATGGGTGATACTATGAAATTCTGGAACGATGAAATGAATCATGGCAACTACGATGCATTTTGGAAAGAGCATACTGTAACATATCAACTAAAAGATATTAAACCGGCTATTTTAATTACAGGAGGCTTGTTTGATGCAGAAGATTGTTGGGGCGCATGGAACACCTACAAAACAATTGAGAAAAACAGTCCGAAAACAAATAACAAAATTGTGATGGGCCCTTGGATCCACGGTGGATGGGCAAAAACAGATGGTAGTCGCTTAGGAAATGTACAATTCGGAAAAGATAATTCAGATTACTATTATAAAAATATAGAGATGCCCTTTTTCAATTATTATTTAAAAGGTGAAGGCGATGCAAACAAAATTGCTGAAGCAACTATTTTTATGACAGGAGAAAACAAATGGACAACGTTTACAGAATGGCCGCCAAAAAATGTAGAAACTAAAGCAATCTATTTAAAAGCGAATAGTAGTTTATCATTTACAAAACCGGATGAAAAAAATAGTTTTACTGAGTATATTAGTGATCCCGCAAAACCAGTTCCGTATACCGAAGATGTTCATTTAAATCGCACACGTGAATATATGGATGACGACCAGCGTTTTGCTGCTCGTAGAACGGATGTGCTGGTTTTTTCTACAGACACATTGACAAGTGATATGACACTTGCGGGGCCGATAATTGCAGATTTATTAGCAAGTATTTCCACAACCGATGCAGATTTTGTTGTTAAAGTAATAGATGTTTTCCCCGATAGATTTAAATATGACTCTTTAGATAAATATCCAATGGGTGGTTATCAAATGCTAGTTCGAGGAGAAATATTGAGAGGGAAATTCAGAAATAGTTTTACTCCAGGAGATTCTATCGGAAAAAATCCGGAACCATTTGTTCCAGGAAAAATAACAAATGTAAGTTTTGAATTACCAGATGTGGCGCATACGTTTCAAAAAGGACATAAGATCATGATACAAATACAAAGCAGCTGGTTTCCTTTAGTAGATAGGAATCCGCAACAGTTTCTGGACATTTATCATTGTGATGAAAAAGATTTTATTAAATCAACTATAAAGATCTATCATGATGTGAATAATGCATCGAGTATTTTGTTACCGATTTTAAAGAAGTAATACAGAAAGCATATATGTAATAGTCCGATTCCGCAAGTGCGGGAGGTCAAAACATTTATTGCATTGGCATTATACTAGGAGCTATCGGACTAATTCATAATGACAGACGGTATTACAGCCTGTCTCCATAAATCCGGAGTTCCATCTTACTGCAGAAACGGATTGTATTTCCTCTCAAAGCCAATCGTTGTGGGTTCTCCATGCCCACTGTATACTTTAAAGTCATCGCCCAATGGAAACAATTTCGTTTTAATATTATTGATTAATGTTTCATGATTGCCACCTGGTAAATCACTTCTACCAACGCTGCCGTAAAACAAAACATCTCCCACAATCATAAATTTTTCTTCTCTGTTATAAAATGTGATGCTTCCCGGTGAATGTCCGGGTGTAAATAAAATTTCCAATTTCGAATTTCCGAATTCAATAATATCTCCTTCTTCTAAAAAAACGGAAGGCTGAGGTGATGGATCACAATTCATCCCATAAAGGTTACAAGACATTTGAAAAGCATCTAAAATACCTAGGTCGTTTTTATTGATTTCGAGTTTCAAATTGTATTTAGTAGCAACAAAATTATTCCCGAAAATATGGTCTAAATGACAGTGTGTATTTAGGAGTTTTACAGGTTTTAACTGGTTATCTGCTATAAATTTTGCCAAAATAGCCCTTTCTGTATCGTCATAACAACCTGGGTCAATGATAATACAGGTCTTGCTTTCGTCCCAAAGCAGATACATATTTTGCTGAATGGGATTAAATGTGAATGAATGGATGGAAATCATACTATATTCTTTTAAAATGCGTTGTAAATTTAGGCAAAATTATGGGCTTGTCCCTTGTTATTGCCTACATTATTTAGTAATTTAGCATTCTAATCAGATTTTTGGTGAGCAAGATTTTACCCCATACATATAAAAAAGAATTTGCATTATTTCTTTTGTTGTTTGTTATTTTTTCAAACACAAACTTATCCGCACAATTTTATAGTGGCTCTCAAACCGATTTTGGAAAAAATCGTGTGAAATACGATAATTATTTTTGGACGTATTACACCTATCCTAAGTATGATGTTTATTTCTACGAACAAGGCCGTGAATTAGCAAACTATGTTTCCATCTCTGCAAAAGCACAAATGGAAAAAGTAGAAAAACTTTTCGATTATTCCTTTGATGAAAAAGTTCAATTCATCGTTTATAACAAACAATCCGATTACAAACAAAGCAATATTGGTCTTTCAACGGAAGAAGATTACAATACAGGCGGTGTTACACGTATAGCGGGTTCAAAAGTAATTTTATATTATGAAGGAGATCATGCAAAATTGGACGCACAAATTCGTGCCGGATTAGCAGAAGTGTTAATCAATGAAATGATGTATGGTGGAAACGTGCGTGAAATGGTAAAAAATAGTACTTTGTTAAATTTACCTGATTGGTATATCAAAGGCTTGATTGATTATGTTACTGTTGATTGGAATTCGGATATTGATAATCATGTGAAAGACGGAATTGCCAGTGGAAAATATAAAAACATAAATCGTTTAGAAGGGAATAATGCCAAATACGCTGGTCACGCATTGTGGAAACATATTGCTGATAATTATGGCGAAGCTGTAATATCTAATATTTTATACATGACAAAAGTGAGTCGCAACATCGATAACTCATCTTTGTTTGTGTTGGGAATCTCTGTAAAAAATTTATGGAGCGAATGTTATGAATCCTACACAGGTAAATATATGGAAAAGGATACGACAAGAACTTTGCCGAAACAAATTCCTTTGACAGTTAAAAAGCCAAGAGCAGAACGTATTTACGGACAAATGAAAGTTAGTCCTGATGGAAATTATGTTTTGTATACTACCAATGAAATGGGTCAGTATAAAATTTGGTTATACGATGTTCAAAAAAACAAAGCGAAACGTATTTTAAAATCGGGACAAAAAATTGATCGTCCGAGTGACTATTCTTTTCCATTGGTAGCATGGCATCCAAGCGGAAAATTATTTTCTTACATTGTTGAAAGAAAAAGCTATTTGGTTTTGGCAACGTATGAGATGGAATCGAAAGACCTTACAGAACGCAATATTACCGGCTTTGAAAAGATTTTGGATTACTCATATAATGATGAAGGAAAAAGATTTGTGATGTCGGCAGTGCAAAAAGGACAAACAGATATTTTTGTTTTTACAGCCGGATCAAGTGCATATGATCAAATTACAAATGATATTTATGATGATATAACACCCCGTTTTGTACATGGTTCAAAAGAAATTGTGTTTGCATCTAATCGTCCATCAGATACTCTTTTTTATGATTCGAAACGAAAAGTAGAACCGGCAATGAATTACAAAGATTTATTTGTGTTCGACAATGTTTGCAAGTCAAGAAATTTAAAACGAGTTACCAATACTCCCAATATTGATGAGATGTATCCGGCAGATTATGACAGTACACACATTTCCTATTTGAGCGATTTGAATGGAATTCGTAATCGTTACATCGCTCGTTTTGATAGTGTGATAGCTTTTGTGGATACTTCTGCACATTATCGTTCGGTAGTTTCATCTTATCCTATATCTAATTATTCTCGTAGCATTTTGGAGCAAGATGTAAATATAAAAGCAAATAAATTTTCCGAAATTATTTTTGAAAATGGAAAATATAAATTGTTTGTCGCTCCTATAATTCCCTCTGCTGAAATAAAAGGATTGAATTTAAAAAACACTTCTTATCGCGACTATAAAGATAGAATAGAGCACAAAGAAGAAGTTGAAGCTCAAGTAAAAGATAAAAATTTAAAGGAAACACCTAAAGCAGAAAACGTAAAAATAATTATCAGTATCAGTGACCCGGTAACACCTAAAAAAGATTCATCGGTAGTAGACATTAATAATTACACTTTTGAAAATGAACAGTCGAAGCTCAATAAAAATGGTGCAGAGCAACCAAATGTTACAAATATTACAAATGATACATCTTCAAAAGCGATAACAAACCCGAATGCAGATTTTGTATTGTCGAAACAAAAAAATTACAACATCAATTATTCGGTTGATTATATTGTTTCTCAGATAGACAATTCTTTTTTAAATGCCTCCTACCAAAAGTTTGCAGGAGGTGGCAGTCCCATTTATTTGAACCCCGGTATAAATGCATTTTTTAAAGTGGGAGTAAGCGATTTGTTTGAAGATTACAGAATAGTTGGTGGAGTTCGTTTTTCAGGTGATTTAAATAGCAACGAATTCTTTTTAAGTCGTGAAAATAGAATTAAGAATATTGATAAACAAGTTGTACTTCACCGCCAATCATTATTAGATATTGCGGATAATTATTCACTTGTAAAAATATACACACATGAAGTAAAATATATTTTGAAATATCCTTTCAATGAAGTAACTAGTTTAAGAGGAAGCATTAATTATCGTAACGATAGAATTGTGTATACAGCTACAGACCTTGTGAATCTTAAGAGACAGAACGCTTATGAAAATTGGGGTTCTGCAAAATTGGAATGGGTTTTTGATAACTCTATAAAAAAAGGGTTGAATTTATACAATGGCTTTAGAGCAAAATTATTTGGTGAATATTATCGTCAGATTGACAAAGCAAAAACCGATTTTTTTGTGGTTGGTTTAGATGGAAGATGGTATAAAAAAATTCACCGGGATTTAATTTGGGCAAATCGAATTGCGGCAAGTACTTCTTTCGGAAATAAAAAGTTAATCTATTATATGGGTGGTGTGGATAATTGGTTTAATCCCCAATTCGATAATACAACAAATATTGCAACCAATCAAAACTACACCTATCAAACCTTAGCAACAAACATGCGTGGGTTTTATCAGAATGTTCGTAATGGAAATAGTTTTGTCGTTATCAATAGTGAATTACGTTTCCCGATTTTCAAATACTTTTTCAAACGTCCGATTCGCTCCGATTTTATTCAAAATTTTCAAATCATTGGATTTGGTGATATAGGAACTGCATGGACAGGCAATACACCATACTCAGAAAATAACGCACTAAACACTACTGTAATTGGCAGTGCGATTACTCCATTAATTATTACCCTTAAAACACAACACAATCCATTGGTTGGCGGATATGGTTGGGGTGTGAGAAGCAGAATATTTGGTTATTTTATTCGTATAGATAGAGCTTGGGGGGTGCAAGATGGCATTGTCCTAAAACCATTGTGGTATCTCTCTCTTAGCCTTGATTTTTAATTTTATTATTTTTGAAAAAACCACAATTAAATATGACAACAATAATTATTTTGCTTTCTATTGGCTTAGTTGCAGGAATATTAAGCGGTTTAGTGGGTATTGGTGGAGGAGTAATTATCGTTCCTGCTTTGGTTTATTTTATGAGTGTTAGTCAGCATGAGGCACAAGGCACATCTTTAGCAGTGTTACTTTTACCTGTTGGACTATTTGCTGTGTACAATTATTATAGAGCAGGATATGTTGATATTCAAACAACATTAATTATTGCAGCCACATTTGTATTAGGTGGCTACATAGGTTCCAAAATTGCAATTGCAATTGACCAAAATATGATTAAAAAAGTATTTGGTATTTTTTTACTACTGATTGCTTTTAAAATGATTTTTGGTAAATAATTAATGCTATTTTTTTGAGCTTGTCCAGAAATTTTTATAAAAAAACAAATTGAAAGAAAAAATTAAATCTCTTGCCAAATCTTCTCTTTCAGAGGTAATTGCTATTCGAAGATATTTGCATGCCAATCCCGAATTATCGTTCCAGGAATTCAATACATCCAATTACATTGCTTCTAAATTAAAAGAATACAACATTCCATTTAAACAAGGAATGGTGAAAACGGGAATTGTAGCTTTGATAGAGGGAAAAAACCCATCTAAGAAAGTTGTTGCTTTGCGTGGAGATATGGATGCACTTCCTATTCTGGAAAAAAATACTTGCGATTATAAATCAAAAAATGAAGGAGTGATGCATGCTTGTGGGCATGATGTACACAGTGCTTCTTTGTTGGGTGTTGCAAAAATATTGAACGAATTGAAAAATGAATTTGAAGGCACAATAAAATTAATTTTTCAACCGGGAGAAGAAAAATTACCAGGGGGTGCTTCTTTGATGATTAAAGAAGGGGTTTTGCAAAACCCAAAACCGACAAGCATTTTCGCTCAACATGTTTTTCCTAGTATGGAAGTCGGAAAAGTTGGTTTCAGAACCGGAATGTATATGGCAAGCACCGATGAAATTTATGTAACAATAAAAGGCAAAGGCGGACATGCTGCTATGCCAAATGAATACAATAATCCTTTGTTGATTGCATCTGCTATTTTAACGGAATTACATACGATTTTTATGAAGCAAGAGCAAAAGGCTCCAACAGTATTAGCATTTGGAAAAATAATTGGAAACGGAGCGACCAACGTGATTCCGGATGAAGTGAAATTAGAAGGAACATTCAGAACAATGGATGAAGCTTGGAGAAAAGAAGCACATGTTAAGATGAAAATGATTGCGGAAGATATTGCAAAAAAAATGGGAGGAGAGTGTGATTTTGTTATCGAAAAAGGCTATCCATTTTTAGTGAATGATGAGGTTACAACAAAAAGGGCACGAAAAGCAGCGGAAGAATATTTAGGAAAAGAAAATGTTGAGGAATTACCTTTGCGGATGACTGCAGAAGATTTTGCTTTTTATTCACAAGAAATTCCTTCCTGCTTTTATAGATTAGGAACAGGACACATGGCCAAAGGAATAATAAGCGGTGTTCATACAGCCACCTTTGATATTGATGAACAGGCTTTGGAAATTGGCGTTGGACTGATGGCTTGGTTGGCTGTGAATGAATTGAAAAGCTAAATAATCTCCATATTTTTATTTTAAAATATCTACTATGAAAAAGAATCTTTTTTCAATATTGCTTTTGTGCAATTTAATTGTTTTTGGAACATTCTTGTGTTCTTATAAAATGGAATCTAAAACAATTGCAAATCCACCAACTGTCTATATTGTTGAATATAGTAAAGGAAGCACTTGGGATAGCAAAAAAGATTTTGAAGCTCAGAAATACAGCAAACATCATTCTGATTATTTGCAAGGTTTAAGAAAGCAAGGAATAATTCAATTTGGAGCAAGGTATGCTGATAAGGGAATTGTGTTTATATCTGCAATGGGTTTGGATAATGCAAAAAATATTGT
>JAYVZC010000335.1:0-3285 GCA_043783695.1 Bacteroidota bacterium | reverse complement strand
GCAGGTTACAAACCTGCGATACTTTATTTTGTATGACAGGTTTTTAACCTGTCTGTTTTATTGCGCAAGTTACAAACTTGCGATACTATTTTGAAATTAATTGTTCGCTCGTTTTCCCAAATCTGCGCTCACGGTTTTGATAATCTACTATTGCTTCGTATAAATCATTTTTTCTAAAATCGGGCCATAACTTATCAGTAAAATAAAGTTCTGAATAGGCCAGTTGCCATAATAAAAAGTTGCTTATTCGGTGTTCACCGCTTGTGCGAATCATTAATTCAGGATCTGGAATTCCAGCAGTACACAAATTTGCATTGATGGTTTCTTCTGTAATTTCTGGTGTTGTTAATTTTTTATTTTCTATTTGTTCTGCAATTTGTTTGATTGCATTTGTAATTTCCCAACGTGAACTATAACTCAATGCAAGCACTAATGTAGTTCGGGTATTGTTTTTTGTATTTTCAATAGCTTCCTGCAATTCGTGATAACAATCATCGGGTAAACTCTTTAAATCGCCAATTGCTTTTAATCTAATTTTATTTTCGTTCAATGTTTTTGTTTCCGCACTAATTGTATGCACCAACAATTGCATCAAAGCGATTACTTCTTCTTGTGGTCGGTTCCAATTCTCTGTTGAGAAAGCATAAAGTGTCAAATATTTTATTCCAAGTTCGGCAGATGCTTCAACTGCTTCACGAACCGATTTTACTCCATTCTCGTGTCCAAAGATGCGTTGTTCGCCTTGTTGTTTAGCCCATCGCCCATTGCCATCCATGATGATAGCAATATGCTGAGGTAATTTTTCAAGGTTTATTTTTTCTTTGATAGCCATAAATATAATCTACTTTCAAAATAAAATCGTCCTGCAATGGCAGAACGATTTGTAGTGCGATTTTGTTACTTTTTATTGTACACCGGGACAAGTTTCTCTTTTTTCTTTCAGCTTAATTGTTAGTGCAATTCCAACAAATGAATACCAATCCTTATTGGTTGGATTTCCTCTTTGTCGACCGGTGTTTTTAAATGCTGGATCGGTACCAACGCTTGGGTCGGATAATGTTGCTGCTGTTACACCGTGAGCGGCAGATAGTTTTGCCGGATCGTAATATTTTTTGCTGACATCATCTAAATAATCTGTGAATGTTTTACGCATTCCCCATTCAAATGAAATTCCAATATTTTTGGAAAGATTTGCTTTTGCTCCAACGCCAAATGGGATGGACATTTGAATTAATTTATATTTCTTTTTTGATGCTCCACCATCAAGTCCTTGTCCTTCTGTTCCCAGTGGTTGTAAGGATACCCAATTACCATTTCCTAATTGTCCTTGTGGATTAAATTTAAATCCGGCAATTCCTAAAAAGATATAAGGAGAAAATTTGTGTTTTTCGTTTCCGATTTGATAGTCCAAAAAATTAAATTCGAGTTGAGCAGATAGCTCGTTGATTGGAGATTTAAAATTTAAATTACGTTGTTGAGCAGCAGGAGAATTTGAAAAAGAATCATGTCCTTCTATACTGCCAAATAAAAAACTTGCTCTACCAGACAAGCGAGGATTAATATTGTAACGAAAAACAAATCCTCCGGCAGGTTTTGTAAACTGATCGAAGTGTTTAATTGGATTTAACTCACCTATGTAATAAGAGCCACCTAAAAATACTCCAATTTCTACACTTTTTTTATGCCGCTGAGCATTCCCCGAAAGGCTTGCTAATAGAATGAAAATGAGTATGAAAGAATGTTTTTTCACGTTTTTAAAATAGTCCCGCTAAATAACTCAAAAAATGGCTTTTTATTGCATTTTTTGCAAGGGATAGCAAATATAATAGAATTTTGGTAATTCAGTCCTGTTAAAATACGTTAATTACGCTTGTCTAATCCCCAAAGTAGCTTGTTTCTCATGGTAGTAAAAAAGTTTTGATTCTCGAGTTTAATAAAATGGGCAGAAAAATCGGCTTTTTTTATGGTTAACTCGATGTTGGATTCAATGACTTCGCTTCTAGAATCAAGTGTTACCAGATAATTTGGACTGCGACCTTCTACTTTTAAAGTGATTATGTTGTTGTCGGAAATTACAAATGGACGCACATTCAAATTGTGAGGTGCAATGGGTGTGATGACAAAGTTTTCGGAGCCAGGCATTATCAATGGTCCGCCACAGCTCAACGAATAAGCCGTTGAGCCTGTTGGTGTGGCAATAATTAGCCCATCTGCAAAATAAGAGTTCAAATAATCGCCATTGATATAGGCATTTATGGTAATCATGGAAGAAGTGTCTTTTTTGAGTACAGTTAACTCATTCAAGCCATAGTTTACTTCTCCGAAAAGATCTTTTGGACCAGAAACGCTTAATAAAGAACGTTTTTCTATGCTAAATTTTTTGTTCATCAAGGCTTCAATAGCCATATTAATTTCTGATTTAGCAACATTCGCTAAAAACCCTAAACGACCCGTATTTATTCCTAAAACAGGAATGCACGAATTACGGACGAATGATAAAGTTTCCAGAAATGTGCCATCTCCGCCAAGGCTAAACATGGCATCAACTTTTCCTTTTAGATCGGTGTGAGAAGAAAATGTTTTGATATTTCCTACAAGCTCCAGTTTTTGTTTGATGAAATTATAAAATGGCTCATAAACAAGTATCTCGGTTTTGTATTCGTTGAGTTTATGAAATAGCTGTTGAATATACTCGGAAGTATTGTCATTGGTGGAGCGACCGTAAATTGCTATTTGCATGATGCGTTTTTTTTCAATATTCCCTTCTCCTTTCCTTCGCCCTTCGACTCCGCTCTGGGTGACCTCCCTTTGGTCGCGCTCAGGATGACCGAGACTGGGAGAATTCGAATGATGAGACTATATGTTAATGTAATTCATAAATGAATCGAAACGATTTTTCATATCATCTGAAAACTCGCTTTGATGAAAGGATGCTTTCACATTATAGTTGTATCGATAAAATGTTTGTAATATTGCAGAAAGGTCTTCTTTATTAAGCTTTAACGTAACTTCAATTTTTGTAGAGTCTGTTAAGGAATTGACATAACAACTTAAAACTTTTGCATCATTTCCTTCTACTATTTGAGCGATTTGTGTCATAGAATAATCATGCAGATTCATTTCCAATACAATAATTCCACCAGGCTCGCGAGTTGCTGCAAGCGTTGCAAACTGATGAATTAAACTAGAAGTAGGAATTAATCCGACATAATGATTGTGTTCATTCAGCACCGGTAATACTGTTAGTTTCATGCTAGAAACCATTTTGATTACTTCGTAAATATG
>JAYVZC010000334.1:0-3287 GCA_043783695.1 Bacteroidota bacterium | reverse complement strand
CTCTTTGCTTGTCCCAGCTTACGGTTTGGCGCTCTTCTGCTAATTCATACAGATCATTTGAATCAAAAGCTGCTGCTAAAAATATTTTTCCCTCGTTGCTGCCTGCATCTAAATGAGCAACCGCCAGCCATTCTTCTTGAGACAATGCATCTGTTTCGTTTAATTTTACAATTCTTCCATTTGCTAAACGATAACGCAATCCTGTTTTATCAATGCGTTTTGCAATTCGCTCAGGATAAGCGGTAGCAAGTAGTTTCCCGATGTTGAAAATATTGGGCGCTGAGTTATCAACTTCTATCTTTAGTAATTTTCTCCAGGATTGTGCGAGTCGTTCTATTCTGTCGAACACTCTTCTATCGGCATTTACTCTTTCTCCCGCTCTGTATTTTCTTAGTGTTTCAATTCTTAAAGACAAATCGGCACCACTTTCTTTTCCCAATGGATCGCGTTCTTCTAGGATGGCTGCAATATCTGTTGCCAGAGCTTTGAAATTTTCTTTGGGTTTGTTTTTTTGAAAATGTTCTGCTTCAATAAGCATGTGTGCCAAACGAGGATGTGTTGGCATTTGTAACATTTCTTTTCCTCGAGAAGTGATCTTATTATTTTCTAAAGCCCCTAATTGATTCAACAATTCTTTTGCTTGCGATACGGCTGCTTGCGGAGGAAGGTTTAACCAATGCAGATCATTAATGTTCTGAATTCCCCACTGGCCAAGCTCTAACATCAATGGAGCCAAGTCCGCTTCTAAAATTTCCGGTTTACGATTTGGGATCAGATGAATGTGCGAACCTTCACTCCATAATCTGTAACAAACTCCCGGAGCTAATCTTCCCGCACGACCAGCTCTTTGGTCGGCAGCATCTTTTGTTACTTTTATTGTTTCTAATCTTGTTAATCCTGTTTGAATATCAAACCTTGGCGAGCGCGCATAACCACTATCAATCACTACTGTAATTCCTTCAATCGTTAATGATGTTTCCGCAATGGATGTGGCTAACACTACTTTTCTTTTTCCTTGAAGGTTCGGTTGAATGGCTTCTTGTTGTTTTTGTTGCGACAGATCTCCATACAAAGGTTGTACACTTATTTCAGAATTTTCTTCTTCTAACAGTTGTTGAGTTCTTAGAATTTCTCCTGCCCCAGGAAGAAATGCAAGAATATCGCCTTTGTTTTCTCTCAATGCTTTTTTGATGGCGTTTGCCACTCTCAAATGCAAATAGACTTTCTCGTCCGAATTTAAATATTGAATGCATACTGGATATTGTCGTCCTTCAGATGTTATTATCGGAGCGTTATTCAGAAGGGAAGATAATTTTGCTCCATCCAAAGTAGCCGACATAATTAAAATTCGCAAATCGTTTCGTAAAACCTGTTGCACTTGATAACACAATGCCAAGGCCAAATCAGCATTTAAACTTCTTTCATGAAACTCATCAAAAATAATAAGTCCAACATTGTCCAATGCATTATCGTTTTGCAACATGCGTGTTAAAATTCCTTCGGTAACGACTTCTATTCTTGTATTTTTAGAAACTCTATTTTCGAAGCGAATTCGATAACCAACAGTTTCGCCAACTTCTTCGTTTAATAAAAATGCCATTCGCATTGCTACAGAACGAGTTGCTAATCGTCTTGGTTCGAGCATAATTATTTTTTTACCTGCCTGCCCGGCAGGCAGGTTCTTCAGCCACTTTTCATTTAATAATTGAATAGGAAGTACGGTAGATTTTCCGGCACCGGGAGGCGCTTGTAAAATAATTATAGACTCTTTTTCTAGCTTGACTTTTAAGTCGGGGATTATTTCGTTTATGGGAAAATCTTGATTGGCCATGGAGAGCAAAAGTAGGAATAAAAAAGACTAAATAAATTGAGGTTTTAAAGATCATTTAAATAAAAAAAAATGCATTGGAAATATTCCTTACTTTCGTGACCAATGAATTTTCTTAAAAAGATTAATAATTAGCGTGATTGATAAAATTGAACGTTTCGTGAAAAGAGTGTTTTATATAGTTGGAAATAAATTACTCGTTTTGAATCAACGCACTATATCTGTTTTAGGTTTTGTTTTCTTATGCAATAATTTATCTGCGCAATACGATACAATTAAATTTTCTAACGGAGGAAAACAAGCGGCTAAAATCATAGAAATATCTGACAAATATGTAAAATACAAAAATCCTTTAGATACATTGGGGCCAACATTTTCTGTAAAAAGAAAAGATGTAGCTGGATTTGTTTTAAAGAATGGATGCTTAAGTATGGAACAACAAGGTTATGTAAACTGTGTAAAGGATCCAACATTTGATATAATAAAAGATAAAGAATTTAAACGAAGAATCATAAGCGTTGATGTTTCCCAATTTTTTGTGAAACATTTTCAAATGAATGCTGAATATATCTTTAATAAGAAAGCGAATAGCATTAATCTCTTTTACAATTTTGGATTGCTTGACGAAAATGATAAAGAAACATATACGAGTATAGAAACTAAACTATTTGGAACAGGGTACTTTAAAAAGACTTATTTTGGCGGGGATATAAAATTTTTTCCCTCATCACACAAAAAGCTAACTTATTTTTATGCATTAGGCTTTGATTATGGAACGGCTTATAAAATGGTGGTTACAGCTTATTATTCAGGTTTTTATAATTTAATAAGTTATAAAACAACTTTTCCGGAAGCAAGATATTTTGGGTATCGTTTTAATAATGGACTAGCATATCGTTTTACAAGAAATTTTTTATTGCAAGTAGTTTTTTCTCTAGGAGTTGACCAATATAGTTACCATGTAGAAAACAGCATCAAAATAGAACGTATGTTTTCTCCAAAAATTAGCACCTCAATTCTTTTTGGATATTCTTTTTAAAATGCAATCATTGTGAAAGATTATAAAAAAACCGTTCTGAGTTTTTCGGAACGGTTTAATTGAATGCAATTATATTTTATAAAAAATATTTCTCTTTTAAAAACTCGGTATAATCACCAAGATTAGCCATTACCTGAAGCTCTTGATAGCGCTTGTGAAATGCCATATCATCCGTTTGTGCATTCAGAACATCCAAACGAAATTTGTCGAAATTAACCAATGCTTGTTTTTCTTTAAGAGTTAACCGCTCACCATTAAATTCTCTTTCGCGTAAATCGTTGATACTTGGAACTCCTCCAATATCCTCTTTTGCAAAATACTTGTTTAATAAATGTGTGCGATTTTCCATAATGAATTAGCTGTACAAGATTACGGCAAATATCTAATTTTTTACTACTTTAGGGGCACATGTTATAAACA
>JAYVZC010000333.1:0-7786 GCA_043783695.1 Bacteroidota bacterium | reverse complement strand
CGGTAGTAAACCCATTCTGACTTTGTCCTAAAATTTCGTTATCGTTTTTATAGTACATTCCAACCATTGAACGAGGTTTTTTACTTATGAAAGAACGTATTCCCAAACTGTATTTAAATTTTTCGTCACGTGTTCCATAAGCCACATAACCACTTAACTCGTACCATTTGCTGAATTGATTGCTTGTTCTTCCTCCAAATCGGAAACGATTTCCTTCAATTTCATTCGTGCTAAACATATTGAAATATGGCCCATACTCAAAGTTTCCTTTTACTTTATAGCCTGTAACAAAAATTGTTATCACATCAATCCACGTTCTGTAAACTGGTAGAGACTGCAGAGTGTCTACCATTTTATAAATCTGTTTTTCATTTTTTGATAATGAATCATGGCGGTGCTCATTCCAATAAGCATCATTCTTTTTAAATGCGTCCTCGTTCACTTTCAAATTATTGGTGATGGAATAAAATTTATCTTCTCGAGGTTGATTGATTTTAAAATTACTGTAATCGGCCGTTTTACGACCATAAATACCCATCGTTGATTTTTTCTTATTATCAATCGGGAATGGGTTAAAATCGATTACTAATCGTTCTTTTTGCATCATCCAAGTGCTATCAATTTGAGTATATGTTTGAACAACTGCGGTAGAGTTTATGAAATTAATATTGGCATCATCGGCAACACTCATTTCAATTTGTTTGATTGCAAATGCTGTATCGGCAGCCCAAAGATTTCCGACAAATGCTAATTCTTGTTTTCGTTTAGGTTTGAATTGTAATTGATAACATTTGTGGCCATCAATAATCATACTGTCAATCAAATAAAATTTATAAAATAGTAATGCGTTATCTGAAATTGGACTAGGAAAACTTTTACCAAAAACTAAAATAGTGTTGTCATAAATATTTACGTTTTGATACATATCACCCATAAATTGTGATACACTGGAGTTTTCTAACCCTGTTACTTTGCTTGCTTTAATCACTTCGTTGCGAGCTTGCGGACTTCTTCTATAATAATAATCCGACAATGCTTCGGTCATAAATACCGGCAAGTATGGTTTTTCTTTAGCATTAGTACTATCAATATTATCGAAGATGAAAGAAAAGGGTTGCAGCAAACGATTGTTTTTAAAGTCTTCGCTAAGATTATTCAAATCGAATTCTACTTTATTGTAAACTTCGTATTCATAAGCATCTAATTTTTCTCTATTGTTTTTATCTTTATTGGCGATAATTTTTCTAAGAATTCGGTGAGCAGGATTTTCTCCAGGGCGAATCTCAACAGTTATTAAATCTATACCTTGAGTCAAACCAATATTTATAACTTGGTCGGCTCCTTTTTTTATTGCACGATTTAATTTATTGTATCCAACATAAGAAACGGAAATGGAATCGACATGAAGTGTTGTAGAAAGAGAATAATTTCCTTCAATATCACTTGCCGCACCAACGGTTGTTCCTTTAAAAACGACATTCACAAAAGGCAAAGGTTCTCTCGTGATTGCATCTACAATTTTACCACTCACTTTGGTTATTTGTGAAAAAGCAGCAAACGACAGCAACAGCAGTACAGAAAGTAATGCAGCAGGTAAAATTTTATATTTTAATCGCTTTGATTTCAATTTATACTTTATCCAATTCTTCCCAAAACTCAACAGCTCTGCGAGTATGAGGAATTACAATTGTACCACCAACAATATTCGCAACAGCAAAAACCTCAAACACTTCTTCGGTACTTACATTATTTTCTTTACACTTTTCCAGATGATATTTGACACAATCATCGCAGCGCAAAACCATAGATGCTACCAATCCCAACATTTCCTTTGTTTTAACCGGTAAAGCACCCTCTGCGTAAGTATTGGTATCTAAATTAAACAATCGCTTTAAAACGATATTATCAGCTGCTATGATTTTATCATTCATCTTAGCGCGATAATCATTGAATTCTTTTACTGATGACATAGGTTAATTATTTAATTGAGTTTAATGGGTAAATTAAGTGAATAAGTAATTGAGTTTAATAAATCAGACAAACCTAATTTTACTGGATCTACTTAATTAACCTAATTTTGCTTTTCTTTTTACCACAAAGTAAGAAACAAATATACTCGCTTCGTACAAGAAATACAAGGGAAATGCTACCAGTAATTGAGAGGTAACATCTGGAGAAGGAGTGATTACTCCGGCAACGATTAAGATAACAACAACCGCATGTTTACGGTATTTTCGCATAAATTCGGGAGTCATTAAACCAAATTTGGTTAAAAAGTAAACCAAAATAGGCAGTTCAAATATCAATCCGGCAGAAAGTGTTAATGTGGTAACCGTTGAAATATACGAGTCCATAGTAAAATTATTCTCCACCATATTACTTACTTTATAATTTCCTAAGAAATTTATCATTAAAGGAGCAATTATAAAATAGCTGAAACACACGCCAATAATAAAGAGTAAGGTAGCTGAAATAATAAATACAGAAGATGCTTTTTTTTCTTTTTCTTTTAAAGCGGGCTTGATAAATTTCCATACTTCCCATAAAACATAGGGCGAACCAAGTATTAAACCACCAATAAATGCAATCCACATTTGAGAAGTAAATTGATCGGAAAGACCTAAACTTTGAAGTTTAAATGTGTAATGACCAAAACAAATATCATTTCCATCTTTCAGAATTCCTTGTGTTTGTAGCCAATGTCCCAGCTTGCAAAATGCCCGATAAGTTGGAAAATCTTCTTTTAAAGGACCAAAAATGATTTTATCAAATAGAAATTCAGGGAAACAAAAAAGCACTACAGAAAGGATGACAACAACTATCGAAGAGCGAAACAAATGTCCGCGCAATGCATCAATATGCCCCCAAAAGGACATTTCGCCATTTGTTTTTCCTGATTTATTAAAAAGTCCGAATAGTGCCATTTTTCGAGCCCAAAGTTAATATTATTTAGCTAGCCTGATTTTTATAAATCGAAAAAAAAATATGTATTTTTGAGTAATATAACGAGGAAAAAGGTGCTTTTTGATATGCAAAAACAATTCAAGTTTTACAGTTTAGCAATATGCGCTCTTATCCTTTTGATTGGAGCGTATTGGAATCATTTTCACAATCAATTTCAATTTGATGATGCTCACACAATTATCAACAATGATGCTATTCGAAGTCTAAAAAATATTCCTTCTTTTTTTACAGATGCTCGTACCACTAGTTCCTTACCCGCAAATCAGATTTATCGGCCAGGACTTACAACTTTAAATGCCATTGATTTTTGGATAGGTGGGAAACCTTATGCTGATCCATTTAATTTTCATGTTTCTATTTTCATCACCTATGTGCTTTTAGGAATTTTACTCTATTTTTTATTTTTAAAATTATTTAATGAAAGCTTTGAGCACAAATGGAATAATTATTTTGCTTTGTTTGGAGCTACGTTTTATAGCTTACATACAGCAAATGCAGAAACGGTAAACTATATCATTGCTCGCTCCGATTCATTTTCAACATTAATGCTGGTGCTTTCGCTTCTACTATATCTCTATAAGCCGAATTGGAGAAAAAAATGTATTTATTTAATTCCAATCATAATTGGTTTTTTTGTGAAAGAACCAACCATTATGGTTGCACCCTTATTGTTAATATACATTTTATTATATGTTAAAAATCTACCCATTTTAAAATGGTTTTCTGTAAATGGAATTAAAGAGTGCATTAGTGCATCACTCACTTTGCTACCATTATTTATTTTAGTAGCTGTTCTGTTTCTTACTTCTAAATTAATGGCTTCAGATACTTTTGTTCCAGGCGGGGGCTCTCGTTATGAATACATTTTATCACAACCTTTTGTGATTGTACATTACTTTAATAATTTTCTTATTCCTCTCAATCTTTCTGCTGATACAGATTGGCTACCTATTGCAAATATTTTTGATGACAGAGTTTTAATTGGTAGTTTTTTTATTTTATCGCTTTTTGCCATTGCTGCTTATTGTTCTACAAAAAAAATACTTTATCCTGTTGCTTTTGGAATCTGTTGGTTTTTATTTGCTTTACTTCCAACTTCTGTAATCCCTTTATCAGAGGTATTGAACGACCACCGTACATTTTTTCCTTATATCGGCTTGGTTATAGCTGTTGCTTGGATACTTGGTTTAACTGCAATACGATTTCAAGAAAAAATTGAAACTAAAATTCAGTTCCTGTTTATATTTTTGGCTTTCCCGATACTATTGATTTTTGCTCATGCTTATGGAACTCGAGAAAGAAATAAAGTTTGGAGCTCCGGAGAAACATTGTGGTTGGATGTTATTCAAAAGAGTCCGAATAACGGACGAGGATTAATGAATTATGGATTAGCTCAAATGGGTAAAAAAAATTATCCAGATGCTCTTGGTTATTTTGAACAAGCTTTGAAAATTCTCCCTCGTTATTCCTATTTATATATCAATATGGGAGTTTTGAAAAGCGCAATGGGTAATCAAACAGAGGCAGAAGCTAATTTTAAACAAGCACAATTTTTAAATCCGGGAAATCCGGAATGTTATTATTTTTATGCAAACTGGTTGCGTTCACAAGGAAGATTTAAAGAAGCATTGGATCAAGTAAGTCAAGGATTAAAAATAAGTCCGGAACACTCTGGAAATAAATTACTTAATAGCGACTTAATGGCTATTGCTGCCAGTGAAAGCAATCAAATACAAGTTGCAGAGAAAACAGCAAAGGAAAAACCTAGCGTTGATAATTACATTTCATTGAGTTTAATTTATTATCAAAAACAACAATATGAAAAATGCATAGAAGCTTCTTGTGAAGCTATAAAAATAAATACTAATTGTATTGAAGCCTATAATAATATTTGTTCGGCATACAACATACTAGGAAATTATGATGAAGCTATTAAAGCAGGAGAGCAGGCATTGAAGATTGACCCAAATTATCAACTTGCAAAAAATAATTTAGCAGATGGTATTGCTCGAAAAGAAAAAGAAAACAATGCACTCGCACTTGTTCAAAAAGATCCATCTGAAGTTAATTATATTAATTTGAGTTTGGTATATTATAACTTAGGTCGTTTTCAAAAATGTGCGAATGCTGCTGAAATGGCTATAAGGGTTAATCCCAATTCAGATAGTGGTTATAATAATATCTGCTCTGCATATAATATGCTCAAGCTTTGGGACAAAGCCATTGAAGCGGGAGAAAAAGGAATAAAGATTAATCCTAATAATCAACTTTTGAGAAATAATTTAGAGGTTTCTAAGCAAGGGAAAGCACCTCACCCCTAGCCACTCTCCAAGGGAGAGGGGAAATCCTCTTAAAATAAATTAAAATTTATCGATTAATATTTTACTACGAAATTTTAAAATATTAGTTCTTCTTCCGAATCACAATAATGTGATGCAATGCAAAAATTGAATTAAAAGGAATGAATAAAAATTCAAAAACCTTTATTATTGGAGAAAAAAAAGAGGGAAAAATTTGTCTGAAATTTAATCCACCCGATAAAATGTATCTCATATAATTATTCAAAGGTTTTTGAATAACAATTTCTAACTTAGGATACAACATTTCGAATTTCTTTATGTCACGTTTAAAAACGATGTAAGAAAGCGCTTGATTCGCACCATTCATAAAACCTAATGATTCATTTACCCATTCTTTTTGAGTCATATCAAATGTTTCGGTGTCAAATATTTTTTTGTAAAATCGTTTTGCAATTGTTCCGTAATAGGGATCTATCAAAACACAACCACATCCTTTTTCAAGTACTCGTTCTAACTCTTTAAAAAACAAATTGGGATTTGGGAAATGATGAAAACAGTTAATACCATAAATTGCTCTTATGCTATTGTTTTCAAAAGGCATGTTTTGCGCATCCACCACCATGTCTAAATTTTCTGCTTTTTTAATATCTGTAGAAATAATTTCGGGATATTTTTTTTTGAAAAAACTAACTCCTGCTCCTATTTCCAGTCGTTTGCCCTTACTTTGAGAAAAATGTTCTTTATCTAAGTTAATGCAGGTGTCATAAAATTCAGAAAACACATCCCGCATCATTGGTTTTTCATACAATACTTTACTATGTATAGCAAGCATTTCCTCGCTATCAGGATTCACTCCTATTAATCTAGGTTCTTGGAAGCATGTTCGTAATTTTTTAAAAAGTGACATAAACATTTTTTATTTTACACTATACTGACTGTATTTTTCAATCATACGAACAATAAAAGTGTTCGCAAATTTTTTATCGTTATGAATCAAAAGCGACATTCGTTCACCCGAATCAACATTCAAATTAAAATGGAGCCCAACAAAACCATCAAAATGAATAAAACTTCCCGGCTTTACAGAATACCGTTTGAATTTTTTATTCTCATTAAACATTTTTACTAATTTTTTTGTAGCAATTGAATTCTGAAATAATAATTTAGAAATCATGTGAAAAATAACATTTCCTGGCGTTCGTCTCGCATTTTCCCACAAAACAACATCTCCATTAAGAGCTGAATCGGGCACTTTTAAAGGGATTAAAATGGTAGACGAATAATTATCGAAATGGGGACGAAATGCAACTTTCGAGTTTTCTTTATTCACTTTTCTTGTAACAATATAGCTATCCTCTTTTAATGAATTAACTATTTCAGGAATGTCTTTAAAAAATATTCTAAGCTGATTTAGAAATTCCGAATTATCTTGATGAAATGAAAATGTTGCATTTTGCTGATGCTTCGCTTCAAGATAAGTTGTCAATGCTGACAATGTATCTGCTGGAATGCTATTATTAAATTCTTTCATTGAAACAAATTAAATAATTACACAATAGGCGTATGCAATTAATTTCTACTAGCATTTTATTTTTCGTTTTATCGAATGTATTTTTCAGAAAAAGTCATCATGTGATTTAATAATTTTCCAACCTCATCTGACTTACTAAATAAGTCGCCAACTCACAAAAATTACTATTTACTATGTTTTTTAATTTTTTTTATTTTTTCAATTGCCTACTACTTAAAATCAATATGCATCAAAATCTAAGGCATTAAATTTCACTTTATCTTTAACTAATTTTCTATTTTCTAAAGTAAGATCTTTAAAAATAAAATTCAAAGGAGAAGGACGCATGCTATTTGGAATATTAAAATAAAGTGATTTGCTCCAATCGATTGATGAATCAATTCCAATCCACAATTTAATTGGTCGAAAACCTATATTTACATTATTATCCGGTAATGGAAAAATTGCTGAAATATCAAATAAAACAGCTTTGATTCCTGTTTTATCCGTAGCCGAATAAATGACATTATTATTAATTTTATATTTTGCCTCAGGGTTTGCTAAGCGCCATTCTATTGATCCATTCCACCTTTTAGAAAAATCTATGGAATTATTTTCGGACAACATTTTTATTTTTCCAAATCCTAATTTTGCATCCAAAGCACCAACTTGTTGAAATCCCAATTTATTTACAAAGCCAAAAGTACTATTAGAATTTGCAACTCCCACAACAAAATTATATCCTTCAATAGCTGCAGCTTTATAACTCATATCTGCCAATGTAGTAAATAATTTTTTCCCTTGATGGTTAGGATGAGTCGCTGTATTAATTGATAACAAACCACGTTCGGGTTTACCAAACACGTTTGCTACAATCGGAATCATTGCATAATGAGCAACTAGTTGACCATTTTCATAAGCATTAAATCCTCTAACCTTTCCATTAGGGTTTTCTAGATATTGCCATTTGATAAATCTTTCTGAATACTTTTTAGCAAAAGGAAAAACAAGT
>JAYVZC010000332.1:0-7807 GCA_043783695.1 Bacteroidota bacterium | reverse complement strand
TCGATATTTTCTTTAAATCTTTTCCTGATCACGTTTCTTTTATTGTAAAGGATGAAGGTGCAGGATTTAGTTATGATACTTTACCTGATCCTACAAACCCAGAAAACATTGAAAATCCTAACGGTCGTGGTGTATTTTTAATGCGGAACTTAGCCGATAAGGTTTCTTTTGAAGACAACGGAAGCAAAGTGGTGTTGGATTTTAAAATGACGGCTAACTAATTTTATTTTCAGCCAATCGCTATAATTTATTATTCGAGTTATTAAGCAATAGTATTCTCACATTTAAAAGCGCCTATCTTTTTTAAAACATAGATAGGCGTTTCTTATTTATAAAAAACTAAAGCTTATTCATTACCTTTGTTAAATGGATACTGAATTTGAATATCAAAATGTGCTCAAGCTAATTGGGAAACAGTTTGGTGATGATATAGACTTGCAAGGGCTACTTTTTATAATTGGTTTGCAAGAACTTGGAAAAGGGAAAGTAAAACTCTCTAAAAACGAAAAACTGGATGTGCTTCATATTGCCATCTGCACACTCCTTTCTCCTTATGGATATTATGAATACGAAGGATTGGATAAAGACGGTTGGCCACACTGGAAAACATCAGAAAAGCTTCCCCCATTAAAACCCGGGCAACAACAAGAAATCATAAAACAAGCGATTATAGAATACTTTAAAACTGTTGAGATTCAGTCTTAAATTACTTCATTGTAACTTTGACTTCAGTTTTTTTACCCGGCTCATCTAAACGAATAACACCAACTCCGGCCTTTCCTGGATAAGTTGCTTTTGTTGCATATATATCAAATATTGCAGGCAATTTCACATCGAAACTAGCAATTCCAGACCCATCTGTAGTTCCAGTATAAACTACATCACCATTTACAGAAGGTGCAGAAAGCTTTACCGTAGCTCCCGCAATAGCAACACCACCTGTATCTAACACTGTTACTTTACCATGACATATTTTATCTTTTTTACAAGATGTTGATACAAGCATCATTGACAGCAGGATTACAACACCTGTAATTGCTGAAATTTTGGAAATAGTCGTTCTCATGTTATATATATTTTCTTTAAAAAATTAATTTTTCGGTACGATGAATGTAAGACTTAATTATCTTTACAATTAACAAATTTAATCAAATTATAATGAATAACAAAAAATTTTTCGTTGGATTCTCAATCATTTTACTGGTTTCATTGCTCCTTGTTTCATTTAATCCCATTGATGGTAGTGGTTCCGGGAACATAAATGTGTTAATTAAGACTAGTTATGGGGATATTAAGATTAAGCTTTACAACGAAACCCCGCTTCACCGCGATAATTTCTTAAAACTCGTTCAAACACATTATTTAGACAGTCTTTTATTTCACCGCGTTATCCAAAAATTTATGATTCAAGGCGGTGATCCTGATTCAAAAAATGCTTTACCAGGTGAATTATTAGGCGAAGGCGGACCAAAATACACTATTCCTGCCGAAATAAATAAAACTTTATTTCATAAAAAAGGTGCACTTGCCGCAGCTCGCGAAAGTGATTTGGATAATCCAACCGAAGCTTCTTCCGGCTCACAGTTTTATATTGTTCAAGGAAAAGTTTATACCGATTCATTGCTTCAAATTCAAGCTGGTAGAATTACAAAAAGAACTTTATTCAATTATTTTGTAATGAAAACCGAAAATCAGCATTATATAGAGAATTACAAACGTTATGTAAAAGAAGAAAAGACAGACAGTCTAAAATATCTTAACGATGTTTTTGATGCGAAAGTTGAAAAAGAATTACCCAACGTAGCTCAATATAAATTTACTCCTGAGCAAATAAAAGCATACACTACTATTGGAGGAACGCCTGCACTTGATAATACGTATACCGTTTTCGGTGAAGTTTATGAAGGATTGGAAATTGTAGATTTAATTGCATCTCAAAAAACAGATAGAAATGCTAGACCAATTGAAGACATTCGAATCATTAGTGTTTCAATTATTCCTTAACTTCGCAACTAATTATGAAAGAGCGTATCGAAGAATTATTAAACGAAATTGAAGCGTTCACGGCTAGTAGTAAAGAGCATGTGGAAGAATTTCGGATTAAGATATTAAGTAAAAAAGGAAAAGTTACGGAGTTGTTCGATGATTTTAAATTGGTTGCTCCTGAGTTGCGAAAAGATGTAGGACAAAAACTCAACGAATTAAAAAATAAAGCGCAAGATAAAATCAATCATCTGAAAGAAAAATTTGAACACACAGACGATGTAAAAGATGAAAACATAGACCTAACGCTTCCTGCTGAAAACATTGCTGTTGGCTCTCGTCATCCTTTGTCATTAGTTAGAAATCAAATTGTAGAAATCTTTTCTAGAATAGGTTTTACCGTTTCTGACGGACCTGAAATTGAAGACGATTGGCATAATTTTACAGCATTAAACACGCCAACAGATCATCCTGCACGTGATATGCAAGATACTTTTTACATCAGCGAAAATCCGGATATTGTTTTACGCACACAAACATCATCGGTGCAAGTACACATTATGGAAGGCACAGAACCGCCTATCCGTACTATTTCTCCTGGACGCGTATATCGAAACGAAGCTATTTCTGCTCGTGCCCATTGTCAGTTTCATCAAGTGGAAGGATTGTACATTGATAAAAAAGTTTCATTTGCCGATTTGAAACAAACGCTTTTATATTTCTCGAAAGAAATGTTTGGTGAAGAAATAAAAATTCGTTTGCGCCCTTCTTATTTTCCATTTACAGAAATTAGTGCGGAGATGGATATCTCCTGTACTTTGTGTGAAGGAAAAGGATGTAATGTTTGCAAGTACTCTGGTTGGTTAGAAATTATGGGATGTGGAATGGTTGATCCTGCCGTATTAGATAATTGCAAAATTGATAGCAAAGTATATTCTGGCTTTGCTTTCGGAATGGGTATAGAACGAATCACTCAAATAAAATACAGAGTAAAAGATTTGCGTTTGTATTTCGAAAACGATATTCGTTTCTTAAAACAATTTAAATCAGTCATTTAATACAGATAACTAATCTTAACGAATTTTACGAATCTGTGCGTTCTATTTTTTGCTTTAAATTATAGCAAACACAGATTCGTAAAACTCGTTTTTTCATTCGTTATCTGTACAAAAAGAAACCATGTCAAATTCCCGCTTAGCACAAATTGAAGAAATGCTAAAGACTGAGCCTAACGACTCTTTTTTAAACTATGCGTTGGCATTGGAATACGCAAAGCTAAATGATGTAAAAAAAGCAATTGAAGTAATTGAAGCATTGCTTGTTCGAGATGAAAATTATTTAGGTGCTTATTATCAATTGGGGAAATACTATGAACAAATTGAAGAACCTAAAATGGCGATCAATATATATAACAAAGGAATTTCCATAGCTCAAATACAAAAAAATAATAAAACTATTGCTGAGTTAAACGAAGCACTTTGGAAGTCGGACGAAGACTGAGTCAGTATGTGCAACTGTAATTTTTGAGCAGAATAATTTTTATTTTCCAACCATTACAAAAGCTCCCCAATAATATGGCTCAGGAAATTTTTCTTTTAGTTTTAATTGTGCCGTGTGAAATGCTTTTTGTCGATTTTCCGAAGAAGGCTCTTTTAACCATTCACGATAAAAGTTACTCATCAATTCTTGAGTTGCAAAATCATCCACAACCCATAAACTCATCACTACTGATTTTGCTCCTGCAATCATAAATGCACGTTGTAAACCATAAACTCCTTGCCCGGTGCGCACTTCTCCTAATCCTGTTTCGCAAGCTGAAAGAACAACCAAATCGGTTTGACCTAAATTTAAATTCGCTGCTTCATAGGCCGTTAAAATTCCATCTTCTGTTGTATTGTCAACCATTGAATCGCGGGCGATTGCAGCTGAGCCAGCCAACATTAATCCGGAGCGTAACAATGGATTTTCTTTTGCAATTTTGGCTTGCATTCCATTTACAGCACCTCCATTTTCATCCACATCTTGTAAAAAGAAACCATGTGTTGCAATGTGTAATATTTGCGGGTTCTGAATTTTTTTAATTGCATTTTCGGTTGCCTGCGCTTGCAAGTGTCCGTTTACTTTCCAATTTTTCGATTTCAAAATTTTAGTAATGGTATCAGCCTCTATCTTGGTTCCCGGAAGTTCTTGTAAATTTATAAAACCGTATCGGGAAAGAGGTTCGCTCGATTTTACTCCGGCAGTACTTGCAATAAAATCATAATCGGGATACGAAAATATTTCTGCTGTTTTTGAGGTTGATGCGGATACTGCTTGTAATAAATCTTGCGAACTGGTAAGCAATACTATGTTGGCATCATCAATCAAATATTTTTTTGTTTCGGGATTTTTTAAGGCATAGATGTTTATCATTTGATAAACACCATCAGGAGAAAAATAAATTTTCTTAGCATTTCCAATTGCTTCTTTCAGTGGTCTCCAAAGAGCATCATAAGAAAACTCATCATTCTTTTTTGTTTTAATTAATTCGCGATAACTATACAATATTTTATTTTCTAAGTCATTTCCATTTTTTATAAATACATATTGAGGAGTAGTACATGTTTTATCAATAATCAATGCTGTGTAATAAATCGAATCGTTAAAATTTCCTTCTATAAAGTATTTTGTTCTTACCATTTCTACCACACATTCATCCATTTTTAATTTCGACTGAATGTCTTTCCATGATTTACTTCCTTCTTCCTTCCCGCCTGCCGAACCTCCCTGACCGGCAGGCAGGCGGGAAGGTTTGACAGAAATACTAGAAGCTGAAGTAATTTTTTGTTCCATTTCATTTGCTTCTTGTTCCATTTTTGGCAAATCAATTCCGCTTTCTAATAAATCTTCAGCACTTAAGCGATACTGTTGTACAATGGTCTCACGCATTTTTAATAACTCTTCATACTCTTCTTTTAGTTTTTCATTCCCGCTAGCAGCAATCTGTATTTTTACTTTCCCTGTTTCTTTTAACAAAAGTGATTTTATCACCAATTGATTATCATACATCCTGGAAACTATATTATCGTGATTCTCTTGGGGGAATTCATTTTTCATTTGAATCACAAACGAGTTGAATGTTTCAAAAGAAATATTTACTGTGTAATAAAAATCCGTTTTTTCTTTTTCACTTAAGAAAGGGAAATATTTTTCAATCAAAAACAAATATCCTTTTATCGAATTCAAATAATGTTTTTCAGCATCCTTAAAATTTCCTGATTCACGATATGTTTCAGATAAAATATATTCTGTTTCAATATAGTCGTAATGATTTTCTCCAAGTTTGTTTTTTAGAATTTGCATCGACTGAAGCATCAGATCAATTGCGTTGTCGTATTTTTTCATTCTTCTATAAGTGCCTGCTAATCCACCTAAATACAAGCCATACTTATCGCTTTTTTCACCAACTGTTTCTTTAGAAATTTTCAAACATTCTAAATACGTTTCCTCCGCTTTTTCAAAATTACCCTCTTGATTATATACTGAAGCAAGATTATTCAAGCAGTTGGCATAAAATTTATGTTTTTTACCAAAATTATTTTTATAGATTTCTTCACATTCCAACAAATGTTTTTCTGACTCTGGTAATTTACCAAGAGAAAATTCTACCAAAGCAAGATTGTTTAAAGCATTAGCATAATTAGGGTGTTCGGTGCCTAATAATTTTTTACGAATCGCGATTACTTCTTCAAAAGCATTTGCTGCATCTTCCATTCTCCCCATCGTGCGATATAATTCTCCTAAGTTGTTTAATGGATTTGTATAGTCAGGATGATTTGTTTTATTTAAAAATTTATAAATGGCAATTGCTTTTTTATAAGACACTTCTGCTTCTCCATATTTACCAATTGCTTTTTGTACAAGTGCTAAATTATTTAAAGATGTTGCAGCTGCTAAAGAATTTTCCGGAGACATTTTTACGGCTTCCATTAATGCCGGTTCGGCCCTTTTATAATCGCCCATGTTGCGATACAACTCTCCTAAATTATTTTGTAAAGTATTTATTTGTTTTTTGTCCTGAACAGGTTGTCCTTTCATATAATTTAATATGGCAACAAAAATTTCTTCGGCTTTGTCGTATTTTCCTTGTCCTTGATAAATAATACCCATCGAACCGAGTGCACCTAAATAATCGGGACTTTCATTTCCTAATATTTTTTTGTAAAAATTAACTGCTGCGGCACACATTCCTTCCGCATCATTATATCTTCCCATATCAATATAGAGCGAAGCAAGCGTATAAAAACAACGAGTATATTCCACACTTGTTTGCCCGAATGCCGTTGCCAAAACGGGCAGTGATTTTAAATACAAGGGTTCTGCTTCTGCATATCTACCTTCTTGAGAGTAACATCCTGCCAAATTAAAAATGGCCAATGCATAATGATATTCATTTTCACCAATGGTCGTTTTCGCTTTTTCTGCAGCTTCTATAAAATATTTTTCTGCTTCAGTAAATTCATTGGTATTGTAATAAACAGACCCGCAGGTATTTAAAAATTCGACAAGTAATGTATCGTCCTTAATTTTATTGACATTTGGAATTAATTCGAAAATAAATTTTTTTGCAAGATCAAATTTGTCATGATAATAGGCCGTATCCAGTTCCTCAATTTGTTTTTTAATATTTTGAGAAAGAGAAACAAATGAGATTGATAAGAAAGAAATAAAAAAGATGAATTTTTTCATTAAAACAAAAATAGAATAATTTAAGCTAGCAAAAAATGGAACGCAGTTTTTTTCGATTTCATAATTTAAAATGATTTTTTATTTTAAGGGTTGTGATTCGCCATAGGCGAAATCGGGTAAAATTTCTAAAATTAAAAAGTAATTAAGCCTGATTTTTTTTATGAAGATTATGAAAATCTGCGGTCCATTAAAACGCTCTTAACCGATCGTTAACAACAAATTAGTAACCGATCCTTCTGTTTCTTTGTGATAAATATACGTTGGAAGGTTCGTTTTAAACATGGGAACTAATGTTTTTACTACACGATCATATAGATCTGAATCCTCACCTAATAAAATATTATTAAAGCCTTTTAATGAATACAAAAGCTCTTTTTCAATAAAAAAAGTTCCACCCACCTCGCAATTATCTAAATGAATTTGTTTGGACGAGTCGAATCGATCGGGAACAAAAGGGCTTCCAATGATTTTTAATCCTCCGGATAAAAATTTCAGGTCTTGATTTTCTATTAGAATTTTTTTTCTTGATTCTAAATGGGAACATTCATATTCATCATCAGAATCTAAGAAAGTAAAATATTTCCCTTTTGCATGTTGAATTCCCCTGTTTTTTGATTCCGCTGCTCCTTTGTTTTTTTGCCTTACATATTTAATATTTCTATTTTTCTCCAATAATTTATGTATCTCCAAATGCGTATTATCGGTGCTACCATCATCTACAATTATTGCCTCCCAATCTGTTTCCGTTTGTGAAATCAATGAATTTATAGCACGAATAATTGTAGCCTTTCTGTTGAAGGTAGCTATTATTACAGAAAAAAATGGCAAATCCTTTTCGTTTTTATTCATATTGCAAAGCTAATATAGGTCTAATCAATATTACACAATCTTCCTGAAAAAATCAGGATTAGCTTTTAACAAATGAATAAAAAATCATTTTAAATCATGAAGATTATAACAAGTAGTGTTTTATTCCAGAATGCTATTAACAAAGCTATGTTTATAACATGTGCCCCTAAAGTAGTAAAAAATTAGATATTTGCCGTAATCTTGTACAGCTAATTCATTATGGAAAATCGCACACATTTATTAAACA
>JAYVZC010000331.1:0-3305 GCA_043783695.1 Bacteroidota bacterium | reverse complement strand
CTTCTTTTTATGAGTAAGCGATAAATAGATGTAAAAATAATTCCCATTTAATTAGTTCACTTGTTCACTAGTTTATTGGTTCACTAGTATTCTGTGTGTTTGCTGTGTTTTTATTTTTCCTTTTTTATTGTCTATTGTCTATTGACTACTACCTCTCATCTTCAAAAGAACGTATGCAATAAGTCCAAATACAATGGCCATAACAACTGCAAACACCATACTTCCTAATAAATATTCATATAAATGTTGCAACACTTTTCCGCTGAATAAATATTCGTGCAAAAGTTGTTTTGTTGTTTCCAATGTTAGTTGATCGGTTGAAATAGTTTCACTCATATCTCTTCCCAATAACCATTGTCCTGTTTTCAGACTTCCATAAAGCAAAAACGGGATCATAGGCGGAACGCTTATTTGTGCTGTTAGACCCACTATGGCTTTGTTCAGTTTCATAAAATGTGCTAAAACCAAAGCACTCACAAATTGAAATCCCCAAATTGGAATAATTCCCATAAATACACCGAAGGCAACTCCCATTGACTTTCGCATGACTGATTCATTGGAATCCAAAAAATATTTTTTTATTACAGCTTTAATATTTTTCATGCTCAAATGCTTAATTAACCGAATGGGTTTGTGCCAAAGCAATGCAGGAAAAAATAAATATGTATTTAATAAACTTATTCTTGTAAAATCTTTTCCGGGGCGAAAATGACTGATGCGTTTTTCTCCTTCGGCATAAAAAACTTTAATTGGAACAGGTAAAAGCTGAATTCCACGCCAAGCAGCTTTTACGCTGATTTCAATTTCAAATTCGTATTTGGATGTAAAATAGCGTGAGCCTTTCATTTTTTGAATAGGGTAGAGGCGGTATCCCGATTGAGTATCAGGTAAATTAATTCCTGTAAAAAGTAGAAACCAGAAATTAGAAAACTTATTTCCGAAAGTGTTTTTTTTCGGCATGTTCTCTTGATTCAGGTTGCGTGCTCCTATTAAAAGTGAATCGGGGCATTCTTCTATTTTATCAATAAAAACAGGAATATCATCCGCAAAATGTTGTCCATCACTATCAATTGTTATTGCGTAGCGATAGCCTTTTTCTTGTGCTGCCTTAATTCCCAATCGCAATGCAATTCCTTTTCCCCGATTGGGAGAATAGGAAATGATTTGAATGTTTGTAAACGCCTTTAAAATTTCAGGCGTTTTGTCGATTGCTCCATCATTTACAACAATTATATTGTTTGTGTATTTCAGAACATCCGTAACCACATTTGCTATGGTTTGTTCGTTGTTATACGTAGGAATAATCACACAACAATTTAGTGCGTCTATTTTTTTTCTATATATTTCGTAATCAACAATAATCGACATAAAGCCTCTAGTAGTTTAAATAAAAAATTTGCTCGAAAAGGAGCAAATTTCTAGAGCTACAAAAATAGCATATTTATTGGTTTTTTAGAAGGAGAAAAAGAAGATTTATTGACTCAAAAAAAGATTAAATCTCCTTGAAACTGCCTTTAAATGTGAAGAAGTTAGTAGTATCAGCAGAAATTACACTTTCCGCTTGCAAAACACCTGGTTCTTTAGTTTTGATATTCAAACTCATGGTAACGTTTCCATTTACCTCCGGATTATGTATGGCAGTGAATTTTAAATTATCACCTGTAAGTAGTTGCAATTTTGTTTTGGTAATATACTCAACTGTTTCTTTCACCATTTGTGTTAAACAAACACCTGGAGTAATTGGATTACCGGGAAAGTGACCTTTATAAATATCATGTTTCGAATTCATTTCGATACTTACAATATATTTTTCACCATTTTGAATATCGGTGATTTTGAAGAAGTCGTTTAATAACATTGCAATCTAAGTCAAAAGGGTTAAGTCAAAATTCAAAAAATTATTTCTTGAGCAAATTTAATTCAATTTTCAATTTAATATCGTGATGTTTAATCAAAATATTTCCAGGAAAATTGGTTTGATAATTTGATAGCGTAAAGGTAGTCTTTTTTATTCTTTTTTTTGCATGTTCTATTTTGACAAGGTGTTGAGAGGATTTTTCTGTAAAATAATAGTTTTGACCTTTATCTAATTCCACCTTTTGAACATTGTATAACCCTTTTTTATCAGCATATTCAACCTCTTTTTTAGTAGTCAAATTGCTCATCAGTAGTGTTTCTATATCATGCTGAATGACTTTCAGTAATTTAGGTTTATTAAATTGTGGAACGCAATAGTGAAGTGTAAAAGCTGTGTCCTTAAATTCGAAATCAAATAATTTCATTCCTAATTCAGTTGTGAAAATGACTCTGTAATCTTGTGGTGATAATTGTTTTGTAACTAACAATCCACTGAAATCTTTATTGTAAACGCTAATGTTTGTTTTGAAAAGAAAAGAATTAAAATTATCTCCGAAAAGGGGCTTGAGAGGAGTTGCTTTAAAGGTTGAGTTTTTCACTTGCTCTAATCGTCCATAGTGACCATAGGTACAGCCCGTTAGCAAGAGCGCGATGAAACTACTTAATAATAAATTTTTCATCTGCTATTGGTTGGTTGGTTTTTCTATTTGAAAAATCAATGCTGGTATAATCATCACTAGGTTCAATCATTTTTACTTTATCAACTGCATAATCGGTTTTGTTGATGTAAAGCTGTATCACTTTTAAAAAATCTTTTGCCCCTTTTTGCAAAGGTGTTAATTCCAACAAATAAAATTTATCATTCTCATAAAATTTTGCTTTGTAATCTTTGTTATTTAATAAGTTTCCTTGAACGGTATTTACCATCATTTCGTTGATGCTCTTGAACATCTTATTAGAATTAATGTCGTATTTGGTCACTTTCCCATTGTCCTTGATGAACATTTTATCTTTGTTGATAGCAATTAAATATTTATAAGGCTCATTGTATTCCCAACGCAACATGTTTACTTTCTTGAATTGAAAATGCCCTTTGCTGATGATCTTTTCAGACATCACACTTAAATATTTTTCTTGAGTAAAATCGCTTTCTAAAGTATTAACCAACTTTGATTGAATTTCCATTTTTTGTTTGAAAGCGGATGTGTCTTTAATAGGTTTGAAGCCTGCCGGAACTTGTGCGAAGGTGGAATAAGTGACAAAGAGTAAGAGTATAGATAATGTTTTTTTCATTTCAATTGACATTTTTTACACACCCCTGGCCCCTCTCTAGAGGGGAACCGATTTCAGGCAATTTAAAGTTTTTATTTATAAAATTAAAATAATCAATAGGAGATTAATTCTAATTTTTAGCACCAGCCAATTCCTCTCTTGAGAGGGGTTAGGGG
>JAYVZC010000330.1:0-3309 GCA_043783695.1 Bacteroidota bacterium | reverse complement strand
TAGTAAAAAAACACATTTACTAGATTTTCATTTTAAATTGTACAGGTTTTTCGAACCATTTTTTTTAAACCATCCCTCCTTTGTCGGGATAAACTCCGAAACATAGTATCTATAAAATTTAAGGTTGGGGTTAGAAAAACAAGTTTTTTTTCGCATAGCCAGCTATCTGAAAAACGCAGCTTCTATTGTAATCCGATTGCTTTCAAATTTATTTGGTATAACATTTTCTATGTTTCTATGTGGTTTAATTTTTTTTTAAATAATGCGTTTTCGAACGGACACTAATTAATGTTAAATAAAAAAGAAACAATGCTGGAAACGGAGAAGCAGTTGAATTCAAAAATTTTAGAAATTACGATGATGATAAAGGATCGCTATCCGGAGTTGTCTAACTATTTAGCAGAAATGTCAGTAACCATTCCTGATGAAAAAAATCCGATAATAACTCCCGAGAGTTTAAAAAAATATTATGATTCGTTGCATTCGATGCTAACTAACTACATAGCGGAACATAGTATTTGCACAAAAAAAGAACAATCAATTACTGTGGATTATTTATTATTAAATCTCAATGTGTGAATGATGTAACTTATTGCAGCAATTCTGTAACACCCACCAGCCTTTAGTTGCCCACCTTTGTACCAGTGCTCAGAAGGAGTGCCTTCGAGAAAAATTAACAACCAATTAAAAACAATGAACATGAAAAAAACAATTTTAGCACAAGTAGCATCGGTACTGATAACAGGTACGATTTTAACAAGCTGTAGCTCTCCTGCCAAAAAGGTGGAAAATGCACAAAACAACGTGCAAGAGGCGAATGAAGATTTAACCAAAGCCAATGAGGAATACATGGCTGATATTGAAAATTACAAAAGAGAAACAGCAAACAAAATTGCGGCAAACGACCAAAATATTGCTGAGTTTAAGGCACGAATAGAACATGAAAAAAAAGACGCCAAAGCGGATTACAAAAAGGAAGTAGCTGAATTGGAACAAAAAAACAGCGACCTAAAAAAGAAGATGGATGATTACAAAGAAGAAGGAAAAGAAAAATGGGAAACATTTAAAACAGAATTTACCCACGATATGAATGACTTGGGTACAGCGTTTAAAAACTTAACCGTTAAAAACGTTAAATAGGGAGAGTAATTATTCCATAAAATTTAATTCGATGAACACGCAAAGGCTTAATCTATTTATCGTTGATGACAATCAGTTAATGGTAACGGGACTCCGCAATTACCTCGATAATAAATTCGGCGCCAACCTTCATATTTCTCCTTTTTACACCGGCAAAAGTGCTCTTGAAAAAGTAGATAAGGATACCAGTATTGTTATTTTAGATTATTACCTGAAAGACGAAAATGGAAATGAGGTGCTGCAAGCCATCAAAAAAATCAATCCCAAAACAGAAGTGATTATGCTTTCGTCGAATGAAGATATTGGGATTGCCATCGACTCTTTTCGTAAGGGAGCAACCGATTACGTGATTAAAGGAGATAAAGCATGGAAAAAACTAACATCCATTGTTTACGAAGTAATCACTTATCCAATTCGGGTGATGGTGAGGGAATTCAACATCAGTAAATACCTGGCTGTGTTTCTGCTCACCTTCGTAGTGATGGGAGTTGGAGTTTATTTTGTGTTGGCGTGGATGCGTTAAACAAATTGTTGCCAATTTTAAAAAGCCGCGATTGTACAACAGTCGCGGCTTTTTAGTGCCTAAAAAATAAAGTGTGAATGATGCAACTTATTACAGAAGTTCTGTAACACATATAGGTATTTAGTTGCCCACCTTTGTATCGTGAAAATTAATTCACACATAAACCAAAAAAAATCATGAAAAAATCAGTCACTACCATTTGCTTAATGTATTGCTCATTAATATCGACTATAAAAGCACAAGAAACGGCAAACGTTATGATGGCTCAACCTTCTTTCCACAGAGTAGAATTTGGCATTCGTTTCATGCCCACCTTTTCTTCGTTCAACATGAAAACTTCTTCCGGCGGAACGGTAAAGGGAGATGCTACATTTGGTTATGGAATAGGAGCATTGATGGGATTTAATTTTTCCAATCATGTTGGCATAGAAGGAGAAATTATTTACAATTCGCTTTCTCAAAAATACAAAGATCAGAATCTGCAACGCGAAATTAACATCCGTTATATCAACGTTCCGTTATTGTTATCGCTGAATACAGGAAAATCTAAACCGGTTAATTTAAATGTGGTGTTCGGTCCTCAGTTCGGACTTAATGTTGGATCCAGCATTTCCGGAACAGGAGGTTCTACTTCTGATACCTTGAAAACTGTTATCGCTATCAAAAGAGGCGACTTCGGTTTTGCTTATGGTGCCGGACTTGAATTCGCACTCAATTCACTGCGAACCATCCGTCTCGATTTAGGATTCCGTGGCGTTTATGGCTTTGTAAACATCAGTAACACCAATCAAACAACGGTTACCAATGTCTATTATATGTTGGATCGTGCTGCTGTAAGAACCAATTCAGCCTATGTTGGAATTACCTTTTTATTCTAATAGGATAAGAATCACTGTGGATGATGAGTCATATCATTGAAAATTAAACGGAACTAAACGACTTTTAGAAAATAAATTACAGTTAAAAAAAACACGAATAAATAAAATCTAATACAATGAAAAAGACAATCATCGCCTCGCTTCTCTTCCTCGCAGTCATAAATTTTAATAGTGCTGCTCAGGAAAAAATGACTACCGACACAAAAAATACAAACCCTCCTGAAAAATATGGAAAGACATTGAATTTGGGGTTAGGAATAGGCTATTATGGATATGTAGGTCACTCGATACCTGTGCTTCATGCGGATTACGAATTTGACGTAGCGAAAAATTTCACGCTGGCTCCTTTCATCGCCTATTACACTTACCAAAACTATTACTATTGGGGGAATCCGAAATATCCATACAGGGATTACTCTTATCGACAAACAGTTATTCCTATTGGAGTTAAAGGTTCGTACTATTTCGACCAGCTGCTTCATGCAGGAGCAAAATGGGATTTTTATCTCGCCGCTTCTTTGGGATTTGCAATTCGTAAAACAACCTGGGAAAATGGATATTATGGACAAACAACAGTTGAGAGGGGTGCCAGTGGATTGTATTTAGATGGCCATATTGGAGCGGAATATCACCTGAGTAATAAAGCCGGATTGTTTCTCGACCTTTCTTCGGGAGTTTCCACTTTTGGTTTAGCCATTCACTTTTAAAAATAGAACAATGAAAAATACCGATAAACACAAAAGGAAAAAAACTATTCAAGAGCCTGTG
>JAYVZC010000329.1:0-3310 GCA_043783695.1 Bacteroidota bacterium | reverse complement strand
CACTATAATAATTGCAGAACCAAGAAGTATTCTTGCTATTCTATCTACTTTTCCTATATTCTTTTTCATTTTAAATATTATTTATTATTTTTTTTCATTTCCAGATGTAAACGTAAGAGCCATAAATAGTAAAGCACCCAATATCGTTGCTAAAAAACAAAGCAGATTAATTATATTGGAATTTGTGGGGCTAATAACAGCATATCTAAAAGGAAAAACGTAAATCAAAATGATAAATACGAATCCATATATTTTTTTAGCTTTCACAATTTGCTGATTGAAGTTTACGGAGCAAAATTCCCCAATAATAGTCCAAACCAGAATGATTGAAGTCAGACAGATAACTGACTTGTGTCATACTTCTAAGAGAATCGAGCAAAAACCAAGAAAAATCACATAAATACTGTGCTGATAATGAATAGTATAACATTTTTATGAATAGAAAAATGATCGATATTTTTTTTAAAATAGCATCTAAGATTAACTGAGTATTCCTATTTTTGTTTTATGCGAAAAATACGTCACTACGAAAATCTACATATTCCATTATGGTTGATGAAAGATACCTGCTGGATGTTACAGTGGAAAATTTTAGGAATGTCAATGATTATTCCAACTCTTTCTGTTGCAATAATAATTGCCTATAAATCCTGGAAAGACAAAGACGATGAATTTTGGATCAATTTGGCTATTTGCTTTTGGATTGGCGCAAACTCCTATTGGATGATTTGTGAATTCATGAAACACGAAGAACTAAAAAACTACGCTGGATTCCCATTTTTAGCTGGGATGCTTTGCGTAGCTTTCTTTTACATTAAAAGATTGGTGTTCAACAAAAAGGATAAAGAAGTTTTTTAAGTAAGTCCATTAATTTTTAAATTTTTTGTAGCAATCACTAAATAAAAAATATCAATTACCATATAAACAATTACCATTGATAAAATCCAGTGGTTTTCGGGCCAGTGCATGATACACATTATTCCGCAAAACAAACTCCCTAAAGTTCTGCTCCAAGCAGCAATATAGGAAATACCTTTTTCTAAAGGAGCTCTCAACATCATTCCGAAACAAGATGCAGAAATTAATAATTGAATTGCATAAGCTGAGTTGGCTCCAATTTCATTATCCACTCCATCTTTAATAAAGAAATACAAAACCAAAAGCCAAGCAAAAATAGAATATCCAAAAAACCAATTAAAATATTTTTGATTTTGAGGTAATGCTTGTTTATATCCATACTTAAACATACTATAAACAATAAATACATCCAACGCAAACCAACCGTAATAGCCTATTTGAATAATTTGTCCCATATCCTGACGATAGACAAATGCCCATAAAAATTCCCATGCAAAATTTGCACCCACCACTCCTGCAGAAATTCCTACAAACTTATGTTTGATAATTCCTCTTATTACATAGATATAACAAAGAATCCAAAAAAATGCTCCAATGCCAAACAATACTAATTCTGGAATAGTATACTTTTCTGTATTTAACCAATAGTTGCTCATAGTTTTAAGAATTAAATTTATAATACTCTTTTTACAAAAGCCATTATTCTGTGAAGTGTTTCAAATCCAAATGGCAAACTTCCATTCCATTGTAATCCTTGAGCATATCGTCTCTCGTCTCTATAACGAAGTATTTTCAAAAGAAACGGTTCTTGCAAATCATAAATAGTACATTTTTTTGCTGTGCTTTTTGTTGCATCCAAAATATTATTGACAGCACGCTTTGCTGCTTAGTTAGCACCTTCCATGGTTGCTAAATCGGTGTTTGTTTTTACATAATCCGATGCTAAAAACATATTTGGTATTTGTGTATATGAATAGGGACGTAAATCCCAAGAGTTTACGGTATTTACCAATAAAGGTTCTTTGTTTTCTGTTTTACTTTTAAACTCAATATCCGAATCAATAAAAGAAGTGTGTAAATGTTTGTCTTCCAAAATAATTTCCCCATTTACATTTAAACTTTTCTTTAACTGTTCCCATATTTCTGCAATGATTTCATCTTTGGTACATTCCTTTGCCGGCTTCTTATAAATGATTCCCGGTGTATCCCAATCAGAAACATCCACTGATAAAATTCCTTTTATTTTCCCGTCTCCATAAGCCGAAAAATTAACATTTTTCCAAAATTGTTTTTGCGAAATAGATGTCAAAGCCCAAGGTGTATCAATGTAAATAGCATGTCCGTGAATAAGCGTTACATCTTCCGTTAAATAAAACTGAGAACCATTCATCCATGAAACTTCTGAGCTCAATGTTTTTATATTGTTCAATGTAGGATCTAAATAAATCAGGTTGTCATCTAACAGAGGAGCAATTCTTTCAACTGGAATAGCAAAAATATAATAGTCTGCTGTAATGTCTATATTTGAATCATCCTGTTTTACAGTAATGGAAGTAATTTGTTTTTTATCGCTTTTTATTTTTGTAGTCGGGCTATTTTTAAAAAAGCTTACACCTTTTTCTGTCAAATATTTTACCCAAGGATTAATCCATGCATCATTGGTTGGTGCATTTAAAATTCTATCGCTGCTTGTTCCCGGGGTGGAAATATCAAACATCAATTGCAAAAACACATCTCCTCCAGTTTTAGTACTTGCAACTTCTGCTCGAGCGGCAACAAGGGTTCGAGTTAAACCTCTAACAAATAAAGTTTGATACGCTTCTGAGCGATTATCCGCATCTAAAAATTCCCACCAACCCAAACGCTCATATTCATTTTTTCTTCTGCTTCTGCAACTGGTCATTAGTTGCCAAACTTTTTGTGCAAAAAATTCTTTGTCTTCTTCAGTCAACCCCAAATCAACACCTTCAATATTTTTAAAAATTTGTTTTGCTTCTGCAAATGAACGAGGGAAACGTGCGGGCATAATCACAGCTTCCTTATCGAAGCGAGCCATCAATATTTGCGAAGTCTCTGCCAAGTTCCCCAAAACACCATTTGCATTTCCAGAAAAAGGAATTTCTGCTAAAGTTGCCGTAACGTGTCTGTAAAAACGAGGAAAAAAACGAAAACCATGTTCTCCCGGCAAATCTTTTCTTCCTTCAGTTCCTGTATTTGGAACATCTACACTTCGCGCTTTACCACCAAACCAATTATTGGCTTCATAAACTTCTACCGCAAATCCTCTGTTTATTAATTCGTGTGCAGCACTTAAACCGGCAACTCCTCCGCCAAGTATTGCGACTTTTATTTTTTTATTTTGCATATCGTTTTGTTTGCTGATGCAAAATCAAAAATAAATTTTACTAATACAAGTTTTTGATGGAAATAAATATTAAACGTACGAAATAGT
>JAYVZC010000328.1:0-3314 GCA_043783695.1 Bacteroidota bacterium | reverse complement strand
TCAACTTCTTATACTTCAAAAAAGAATGTTTTGCTGAAACCCTGCAAATAGTATAACCTGCAGCGCCATCTAAAATCCCCAGCTTTAAAATATAGTCGCTGATGAATTTTACAACAGGGCTCAAATACATTTTTAATACGGATACTTTTTTGCCTTTTTCAAACATGTTTTGTGCAGCAAGAGTAGAAAATTTTTCGGTCTGTGCATAATGTTGTTCCAATGAATAATAACTGTAATGCAGACAATCACCTTTTAATAAAATGATTTCTTGTTTTGAATCAATCACTAATTTTTCGTGAATGATGCCTTCCCATTTGGCAATTCTTCTATCAAAGATTCTAATTTTTGTATCGGGATACCAGCCGCAATGTTTTATCCAAGAACCGCAGTAATTGGTTAGGCGATGGAACTTATAGCTCTTTAATTCTTTCCCGCCTGCCAGACGGGCAGGTTCTTCTTTGGCTTTTAGAATCGATTTTTTTAAATCTTCTGATAATGCTTCATCGGCATCTAAAGATAAAATCCAATCGTATTTTGCTTGTGCGTTTGCAAAATTCTTTGTGTCGGAATAGCCTTCCCATTTGCGGGAAATAAAATTTACTTTGTGTTTTTTAGAAATACTTTCGGTAGTATCGGTAGAAAAAGAATCCACTACCACCACATCATCTGCAATTCCCTCAATAGATTCGAGGCAACGTCCTATGTTTTTTTCTTCATTAAAAGTAATGATAACAACGGATAGTTGTGGCATTTGATTTTATTAATTGATACACAAAAGTAACAAAATTTACTCATTGGCACTTACGTCACACTGAGCGGAGTCGAAGTGTGTACGGAGATTTTCACACCTTGTCTTCGACTCCGCTCAGACTGACGACAAAGAGATGCTTTTTTTAGTAAACCTTTTAATATTATCTTTGTTACACATGTCAACGACTCAAACACTTATAAAACAATTGCAGCAAGGCGATCAAAAAGCTTTGGCACGTTGTATTACAGTTGTTGAGAATGAGCTGGATGGGCATGAAGAAATTTTGACTTCTTTAAAATTTAATCAATCAATTCCCGTGGTTGGCATAACCGGCCCTCCCGGAGCCGGGAAAAGCACTTTGATTAATGCTGTCATTAAAAAATTAACAGCTAAAAAAAAAGCTGTTGGAATAATTGCAATCGATCCCACTTCTCCTTTTAATTATGGTTCATTGTTGGGAGATAGATTACGAATGGCGGAACATTTTAATAATGAAAAAGTATTTATTCGTTCATTAGCAACGCGTGGTTCATTGGGTGGATTGTCGGGAAAAACAATTGAGATTGTGGATGTAATGCGTGCTTTTCCTTTCGATTATATTTTTGTGGAAACGGTTGGTGTTGGACAAAGTGAAGTGGAAGTGGTTGGTTTGGCTGATACAACCGTCTTGGTGTTAGTTCCGGAATCGGGCGATGATGTGCAGGCAATAAAATCGGGAATCATGGAAATTGCAGATGTGTTTGTCGTAAATAAATCGGATAGAGACGGAGCAAATACGTTTATCAAAAATATTATTCATTTGGTGCATTCAAAAATGGCAAGCGATTGGAACATTCCTGTAATAAAAGGAATTGCAACCAAAGGAGAAGGAGTGGATGAATTGATTGAAGCAATTGATAAACATCATAAAGTTGGAGAAAACACAAAACGCTCTTATCTATTAGCAGAGAAAGCTTACCGCCTTATTCAGAATACGAAAATGAAAGGCGTTTCAAAATTAGATTTGAAAAAACAGATTGATGCTGAGTTGAAGAAGAAAGACTTTAATTTGTATTCGTTCGTGAAAGGATACTAAATATTATTTCCAAAATAAACCACAAATTATTTGTTTATTAATTTTATTTTTCTAATTTAGATATAAATTACTCTATTAATATTTATTTTTTTTAGTACTAAATAGCATGAAAAACAGTGCATTTTTTACTAGGATAACATTGTATCCAATATCGTTGTAAGTATTTATAGGATTCCCGTTTCGAGCTTGTTTAGGGTAGTTGTTTCGTGCGAAAGTGAGAAACAGTATAAATAATTTCATTAAATTAAAGAACGACTTAAAAACGTTGTTGTCTATGGTGATGGCCAAGGATGTAGTTTGATATCGTTTTCACGAGAAATAAAATACAACCACGTATATTGAAAAGTTAAAAACGGATTTTTAAATTATGGTGATGAAACAGACAGATTCGCTTGGTACATTAGTAGGTTAGCTATGGAGTACAAAAACATCAAAGACCACTCACTACTGGATGACCTGTTAAAAAAAACAGAATAAGAACTGGCATTTGCTTTAGAAGCATTTAATCGACTGTCGTCTATCCAGCCAACGCTTCTGCTCCACCAACAATCTCTAAAATTTCATTTGTGATAGCTGCTTGACGTGCTTTGTTGTATGTTAATTTCAATTCTTTAATCAATGATCCAGCGTTATCTGTTGCTTTGTGCATCGATGTCATACGTGCACCGTGTTCGGCCGCATGTGAATCTAATAATGCTTTGAACAATTGTGTTTTTAAGGAACGAGGAATTAAATCCGCAACGATAAATTCTTTGTTTGGTTCAAAAATATATTCACGGGATGTTTTTTTATCTGTTACTGGTGGTGCCTGAACCGGCAAGTATTGCTCTGTTGTAGTGATCTGCACTGCAGCATTTTTAAATTGATTATAGATTAATTCTACTTTATCAAATTGCCCATCCACAAACACTTGCATAATCTTTTCCGCTACAGGTGCTACGTTTGCATAAGTCAACTCATCATACAATTCATTTAAACCGCGAGGCATATCTGAACCAATAATTCCGTATTCTGTTTTCTTAAAATAATCTGTTGCTTTTTTTCCGATACACAATACGCTAACGTGACTTCCTTTGTAATCTTCGCGAGCCAATTTACTTGCTGCTTTCAACACGTTTGCATTAAATCCACCACACAATCCACGGTTAGAAGTAATCACAACCAACAACACATTTTTAACCGGACGTTGTTTTGAATATTGTCCATCGGAACTATCTAAACTAGCACTTAAGTTCTCCAGAATTTCTTTTAACTTACTTGCATACGGGCGCATTTGTGTAATTGCATCCTGAGCTCTACGCAACTTAGCCGCACTCACCATTTTCATAGCGCTAGTGATTTGTTGTGTTGAACTTACAGATACTATTCGGTTACGAACCTCTTTTAAATTTGCCATTTTGTAGCCCCTCCTAGCCTCCCCAAAGGGGAGGAATTAAGTACTTTGTTTTTTTATATTTATTTTAAGCTTAGCTCTCCTTCCCTTTGGGA
>JAYVZC010000327.1:0-7850 GCA_043783695.1 Bacteroidota bacterium | reverse complement strand
GAAATCTGAAATTTTATAATGCTTATTATGAAAATAGGATTAAATATTAAACTAGGAATTTTAGCCGGAGTGATAAATTGTGCAGCTTGGTATGGATTTGCTAAATCGCTTGGTTATTATTCTATCAATATTGAACAGTATCGTTACTATGTGACGTTGTTGCTTTTGCTTTTTGGGATTTTTGCCTCTGTTTTTTTTACCAGAAAAAGTGCTGCCGGGTTCATTGATTTTAAAGTCGCAGTAAAATGCGGAATTATATATGCAATCACTCTGGCTTTATCCTTAGCCATTTTCAACTATTTCTATTATAAATATATTGCTGTAGATGCTGTGGATTATTTTTTAGCGGATGCCAGAAAATTAATGGAAACAGACAAAGTTAAAGAAGAAGACATTGCTAAATATTTGGAAACACTTAAAAGTTATTTTGGTTTCTTTAGAATGTTTATGTCGACATTGCTAATGGGAGTAATCATATCTTTATTATCAGGAGCGGTATTGCGTAAGAAGAGAGCTATTATTGAGTTTGAGAACTAGATTTTTTAGAAGACATAAAAAACATTCCCTTGTCCAGTCCCTCTTTAGAACGTCACCCTGATGATATTTCACTACAGAAAATCTACTTAATAACCTTCTCCCCCAATTCCTTAAAATCGATCCCATCAAAATTCCCTGAGCTCATCATCAGTAAATTTTTATTTTCGAAATTCATTTTCAGAAGTTCTTCCTGCAATACTTCGGTATTTGTTATTACACGAATATTATTTCCTCCAAAGGCAGCCTTTACTTGCTCTTCCGAAATTGGTTTTAATTTTTTGTGTTCAATGGTATGCTGATTAAAATAAACAATGGCATCATCGGCCAATTCCATTGAACCTTTGTACTCTTTTAAAAACTCTTCCGTTAAACTACTAAACGTATGCAATTCCATACACGCAACTAATTTACGATTAGGAAACTGTTTTTTCACAGCCTGTGTTGTTGCTTTAAGTTTGGAAGGCGAATGAGCAAAATCTTTATACATAGCTGTTACAGCATTTCTTTTAACTAACTCCAATCGTTTTGCTGCTCCTTTAAAACTTTTTATCGCTTCGTAAAATTGCTCATCTGAAATATTAAGCTGATTGCATACTAAACGAGCTCCGTTTAAATTCATTAAATTATGGTCTCCGAAAATTTCCAATTGGCAATCAGTAGTAAGCAATTGGTCAAAGGTTAAAACAGTAATTCCGTTTTCTATTTTATTCTTGGGAACTGAATAAGGAAATTTCTTTATATCAGCACGAGCATTTTCACAAACTTTTTTTACTTCTTTGTCTAACTCGCAATAAACAAGGCTTCCACACTGCTCTATTTGATCTACAAAAATTTGAAATTGTTCCACATAAAAATCAAACGTTGGAAATACATTGATATGATCCCAAGCAATTCCACTTAAAATAGCAATGTTAGGTTTATATAAATGGAACTTCGGTCTGCGGTCAATTGGTGAAGACAAATATTCATCTCCTTCAATCACGGCAATCTTCGCCTCTTTGGTAAGTTTTATCATAGTATCAAAACCTTCCAGTTGCGCTCCGACTAAATAATCACAATCTATTTTATTAAAATTAAGTACGTGTAAAATCATTGCTGTAATAGTTGTTTTACCATGACTTCCACCAACCACTACTCTGATTTTATTTTTTGTTTGTTCATAAATGTATTCGGGATACGAATATATTTTTAGTCCTAATTCTTGAGCTTTTATTAATTCGGGATTATCTATACGGGCATGCATTCCTAAAATAACGGCATCTAAACCGGCATGAATGTTATTTATATCCCAACCTTCTTTTGCAGGAAGAAGATTTAGTTTTGCCAATCTACTTTTAGATGGTTCAAAAATTTCATCATCAGAGCCGGTAACATTAAATCCTTTTTTATGCATGGCAATGGCCATATTGTGCATGGCACTTCCGCCAATTGCTATAAGATGTACATTCATAGTTGGTTCAATAGTTTATTGCTTACCCTTTTCATATAAAAAATTCAATGCTGGCTTTTTTTATAGCATTATCTAAAGAAAAAAATTTGCGAACAATCGATTTTGAAAAATCTGTGGCGATGCGGTTATTTTCTTTTGAGTTTTCGTGCTGGATTTTTTCGGGTGTCCCAAAAATATAATAGATAAATCGTTTGTCCCGATATCCGATATAAAAGTATGTTATGTTTGGTAATTACGGCTTCTCTTACATCTTCTTTTCCTGCTGAACGATATAGCCAATGGATGACGACTAATGTGTTCTATAATGCTGTTAACTTTTTCTAAAAATGTAATGACTTCTTTAATATTCCATTCACCCTCTAAGTAGTCAACTACCTTACCATAGGTTCTTTCAGCTCCAGGTGTCCAGATTATTCTTTTAGCCATTTCTCATACTTTTTCATTACTTCTTCATGAGAACGACCCAATCCTTTTTTGGATTGTTCGATACTTTCTTTTAAACCTTTTCTTACTTCGTTGGGCATCATGTCCCATAAGGTAATGGTTTCTTCTGCAAATGTTTTTACAACAGTCAATACTGCCTTTTTCTTTTTATCGGATAATTGCTCCAAATAACTTAGTATTTGGTGGTCAATATTTTTAGCATGTGCCATCTGTTTAAGGTCTTTTTTGATATGCTCAAAGTTAATACTTTTCTAATGGATTGTTACATCGTTTTTTCTATTCTCTTTATTTGTAATGCTTGCTTATGCACACCTATATCTTAAACTTATTTCTTCAATCGCGGATCCAAAGCATCTCTCAAGCCCTCGCCTAGAAGATTATAAATGGTTACAGTTAAGAATATTGCCAAACCAGGAAAAATAACCAGCCACCAAGCACTAAATTCCTCTCTACCTGCATTCAATAAAGAGCCCCAAGTAACTGTAGTTGGAGGAACGCCCACTCCTAAAAACGACAATGAAGATTCTATTAAAATGGCTGAAGCAACACCAAACGCAATTGCAACCAAAGCCGGAGCTAAAGCATTTGGCAAAGCATGTCTAAAAATAATTCTAAATTCTTTAAATCCCATTGATTTTGCAGCTTGTATATAATCTAAATTAGAAATTCGTAAAAACTCTGCTCGTGTCAATCTGGCTATTCCTGTCCATGTTGTTAATCCTATAATCACCATCAAATTAACCATTGACTTTTCCTTCGCAATTGCTGAAATAGAAATAATCAAAATCAATAAAGGCATTGATATTAAAATTTCAATGAGACGTGAAACTATGGAATCCACTGGAACGAAAATAAGTTTATTCAAAAAATAAATCTTGCCAACTAATTTTCCAAGTTTGTAAAACAAAAATAAAACGATACAAAAAATCAATACACTAAATAAAATTTGAAAAAGAACGGCCAAACCAGAAGTCGCAAACGCATCTGTAATAGCAAATGAACGAACAGAGAAGCCATAATAGTATGCCAACAGAACGCCCAATATCATTGTCCAAAAAGCACCACGAGTAGTTTGCAATTTTCTATCTCCAAAATAGCCCGCTATTGCTCCTAAAAAAATTCCTAAAAATGAGGCTATTGTCATGGATAAAATTCCTATAGATAATGAAATACGCGTTCCATTAATTAAACCAGAAAGAACGTCTTCACCGGCTTTACTTGCCCCTAACCAATGTTTAAACTTTGTTGGCATCTCCACTTCCTTGCCATTCTTATCGATAAATAATTGTTTGCCTCCAGGAGAAACATAATCGGCATTATTGTAATCGGTTTTATTGGATGCATATGCAACGGGAGCAAAAATTATTGTAGTAGCATCTATGTGTTTCCAATCTGCTATATCATACTGAATTATTTCTTCATTTCCGGCTGCATCTTTTATTGTACATATATTATTAAAAGAAAATGCAGGAAACATGCTTACACCTTTATAATTACAATACAATGGCTGATCGGTAGCTATAATGGGAGAAAGAATAGCAATGATAAAAAGTACAACTAAAATTTTATAGGAATAATAGGCTGGTTTATTTTTTTTGAATTGTCCCCATGCATATTTCTTAAAATCTTTTGGAGATTCTACTTTACTGCCAATTGTTTCAATATTTTCTTTTTTATCCTCTATCACTTGTATGAGATTCTTGGGTCAACAATAGCATATAATATATCGGAAATTAAATAACCTAGAAGTGTTAAAAAGCCGGTAATGGTAAGTACAGCAATAATCATTGGATAATTATTATTTTGAATTGCATAAATTGCCTCGGAGCCCATACCGGGTATTGTAAAAATACTTTCGATAATAACCGAACCACCGATGGCAGCAGGAAAAATATTTGCAAAAACAGTAATAATAGGAAGCAAAGCATTTCTGAATCCATGTTTCCAAATCACTTTATTTTCGGTTAAACCTTTTGCTCTAGCGGTTCTAATATAATCCTGATTCACGACATCTAACATTGAAACGCGCATGGTACGTGATAAAAAAGCGAATGAACTATAAGTATAACATATTGCAGGAAGAATAATATATGGAAAAGATATTTTTATCATCTCCACAAAAGATACTCCATCGGGATAACCTAATGGAGGTTTAACTCCGGATGCCGGCAACCAAAATAAAACATCTGTATTCGCAAATGTCATAATTAATAATGTAGCCAACCAAAACGATGGCATAGAATATAAAATAAATAAAACGATGGAAGATGTTTTATCAAACCGAGAGCCTCTGTTTGCTGCGGACTTAACACCTAAGGGAATACTTATTAGATATGCTAAAAAAACGGAAAGCATAGAAAAAAAAAGTGACCATCCAATTTTGGAGTAAATCACATCTGAAATCGGTTGACGAGTAGTGTAAGATGTTCCAAAATCGCCATGCAACAATAAACCTTTTGAATATTTTCCTCCATCACCAAACAACCATCGATGATATTGATTATGAAAACCATAAAATGCTATTTTGGGAATGTAATTTTTCCAAGTGCTTGAAGTTTTTTCTATTGAAAAATAATTTTGTTTTACCTTTTCGAATTGCAATACAAAAGGAGATAGAAATGGATATGAATCAAGTAAACCTGAAATTTTTTTCATCTTAGCAGCAATAACAATAGCCTCATAGGATGCTTTTAATACCGATGATTCAAATTTTAGTTGATTTAATGTTTCTAAAACTGCAACCTTATCATACTGTTTCAGCTCATTGGTATCAATAGAAAATAAAACTTGTGAATTGTAAAATTGGTTTAAAGAATTATAATACGTTTGAATTTCGGGCCAATTACCATATTTGAAAATCAATCGCTGTAACGCCTCATTCTCATTTTTATCGTAAATTTTATAAAGTGTATCGGGTTTGGAAATAGACGTTAAAGAAAAATAAAAAACAGGTAGATCCAATCCTAATTTTGCACGCCAGAATTTTTTTTGTTCGATTTGACTAATTGATTGGGCACCAACTTCTCCATTCCCTTGAACAGATGTAATCATTCTTTCAACAGGATCTCCGGGAGCATTTACACTGATAATAAATCCTAAAAGTGTAATTACAATAAGTGTAGGAATAAAAATTAAAATACGTTTGAATATGTATTTAAACATGTTTATCGATTCCTAAAAGAAAGTTTAGTATTTACTCTTGTCTATTCATTCATAAACGCTCAATCTAATTGGGAGTTGCCGACAACTTCATTGAAGAACCACCATTGGATAACAAACGTAAATTGCTTAACCATACACCGGGACGTTCAAAATACATTTCCTGATTACCGAAACGTTTATGAATAATATTTCTTCTCAAACCGGCAAACATAAAAATATAAGGTTGTTCGTCATAAACAATTGCTTGAAATCGTTTTAACATAGGAATTGATTTTGCAGGATCTAATGTATATTTTATAGAATCAATCAATACGTCTGTTTCCGCATTACCAAAACCGGAAAAATTCGAGCCTTTAGATGTCCAAGATGAAGTATGCCAAATTTGAGTATAATCTTCCGGCAAAACATTACCTGCCCATGAAGCAATTAACATATCAAAATTATGATTGGTGGCTTGGTCAAATAAAACGGATGGATCCAAAGGATTTAAAATTGCTGCTACACCGGCTTTATACATTTGTTCGGAAATCATTTTAGCTACATCCTTCCACTCTACTGAGGTATTAAAATAACTGAGGTTAAATTCCATTTTAATTTTTTCACCATCAATTACTTTATCACGAATATTATCGCCATCAGTATCTTTCCAACCGGATTCGGCTAACATTTTTTTAGCCGTTTCAATATCAAACGGAATTAATTTCAAATCGGTATTGTATTCAGGTTTTAACATTGAAACAGGACCAGCAACTCTTTTATTTTTTCCTTTATTTGTTATTCTATTTATCTCATCAAGCGGAACAAGCAAAGCCATTGCTCTTCTTACTTTTTTATCTACAAACAATTTTTTGTTTTTTATTCCATCAGGTTTCATATTCATGGCAACAAATCCATAGTTATAGGTATCAGTAAATTTGGAATTATAATTTGCATTAAAATTTGTATCCGATTGGAGATCTAATAATGTTTTATTAGAAAGAGATGTAGAAGCATCCAGCGTTTGAGCTTTAAATTCGAGCATTTGAGAGTTTGGCTCTTTGTTTAACTTGAAAATAATTTTATCAGGATAAGCAGCATTAAATTTTTCAGATTTCCCTTTGGTCCAATGATTTTCTTTTTTTACCAAAGTAATGGATTGTCCTGCATCCCACTTTTCCATACGATAAGGCCCTGCACCAACAGTATATTTAGGATCACGACCATATTTTGAGCTATTAAATTCTGTTGCCCAATCTTTTAAATCTTTGTGTTCATCAGCAATAAATTTTTTATCATTAAACTGAGCAAAAGTGTATTTCGACAAAATATTTTGAGGATCAAAAAATGTTCGTTGCATAATAGGATATTCATTCAGGAAACTAATATTCTGAATATATTTTTCTTTCATAATAATAGTAAACACACCAGACTTATTTTTGTCTGCAACAATATCAATTAAATTATCTAAATATGTTTTTGCGCTTGGATTATCTGTTAGTGGACATTTATTTGCTTTAAAAGTATAAATAATGTCTTCTACCGATAATGTAGTACCATCGTCAAACTTAATATCATTACGAATTTCATACGTATATTCTTTTCCATTTTCAGAAATAATAGGCATTGCTTTTACAGCTATAGGACGAGTAGTAAGCGTTTGAAAATCTGTTCCAACTAAATAAACTTGTGTGTAGCCCATAATTTCGGAGCGAGAAGCCAGAATACCATTGGTAGGATGTAATTCATCGGGTTCATTCACAACATTATAAACCAATACATTTTCTTTCGACCAAGAAGGAAGAAAAATTTTAGCATCTTCCATTCTAATGAATTTTGTCTGGTCTGCATTTATATTTTTGCTGTATTCATTGATTTTACTATCAGAAGAAGCACCGCCACCTCCGCAACTAGAAATAAAACTCAGCAAAATGGCAAAAAATAACAATTGAAAGGTTGGTCTGAAATTGGCAAACATATCTCGTTAATTATGAATGAAATTTTGTAAGACAAATATAACATTCGAATTTGACAATTCCATTAAAATGATGTGAAAATTACCTCTTTAAAAATCCAATATAATTGGACTGTATTGAATCTAAAGGCAATAAAAAAGAAGCGCACCGAATTTGATGCGCTTCCCTGTGGACTGGTCTCGCTCAGAATCCCTGCCAGTCGGCAGCTACGGTGTGGACACAAATATAGCTTAGATTTGCTAAAAAGATGAAACTAATAAGTCATAAACCAAATTTCACTGGAGTGTTTTCAGATAAACGCTTAG
>JAYVZC010000326.1:0-7898 GCA_043783695.1 Bacteroidota bacterium | reverse complement strand
CAGAGAGCAAGACACTTCCTTCATCTATAGTGACTGTTGGCAAGGCCTGAGCGTATGATGAAGCAGAGAATGCTTCAAACATAATTAGAATCGCAACTATTTTTTTCATAATTTATTAAAATTACTTTGCGTTATGATGTTATAAATAGTTTCGAAGCTTTACTTTTGTTCTTCAAAACGTTTCGAATATAAAAATAGTAACAAAATTTATAATTTCCTAACATTAGTGATAAATAATGTTTGTATGACGTAATTTAAAGGTAATTAGTTGCATATTTAGCGGTTAAAATGTAATTTTAAAGAAAATGAATTTTAATAATTTCAAAGCCATATCAGGAAAAATGCTTTTTGTGATTGCTTTTATAGAGGGGGTATCAGTTTTGGGGATAGAGTTATTAGGTGGTAAGATTATAAGCTCTTATTATGGCTCTTCCCATGTTACCTGGACGATTGTTTTAGGTGTTACGCTTTTTGCCTTAGCTGTTGGGTACTATTTAGGAGGTGTTTTATCTACAAAAAAGGATTCCAAAGGTATTTTATTTAATTGTTTTGTTCTTTCCGCTCTTCTAATAGGGATTGTGCTGATTTCGGCAAACCGAATTTTTGTTTATACTTCAGAGCTTGATTTTTATAAAGGCTTGGTAATCAGCTCAATTCTTATAATCTCCCCACCGCTTATTGCAATAGGAAGTACAACTTCTATTTTGATTCAATTGCTGAATCAAAATTCTATTTTTTCAGGACGTGCTGCTGGAAAAATTTACGCTTTTTCTACGTTAGGAGGAATACTCTCCACTTTGATTATAGGATTTATTATTATTCCAACTTTTGGCGTTAGTTTGCCATTACTCTTTATTTCTTTGCTTTTATTGTTAACGGCTTTTTTTTTACTATATACATCACCAAAAAAAAGAATACTCTTAATTTCTTTAGGTTTATATGCTCTAATGTTTACGATTTCATATCAGAATTTAAACAAAAAAAAATCCAAGTCATTAAAAATTTTATATGAAAGTGAAGGAGTTCTGGGCCAAATAAAAGTGCTGGATAGTGAGCCGGGAGCAATGCCATTTCCAACAAGAAGATTGTTAATAAATGGCATACCTCAAACATATATTGTCAATCAGCCAACAGCTTATTCTTTGTGGAACTATCCGCATTTTATAGCGGCATTTTCAACATTAAAAAAAGAGTCTTCTTCAGTTTTGCTTATAGGGTTTGGAGGAGGATCTGTAGCTAGAGAACTACGCCAATTGAAATTCAATTTCGAAGTAGTTGAACTCGATGAAAGAATTATTCCGCTTGCTAAAAAATATTTTTATTTTGATACAGACAAAATAAAATATACAATTGACGATGCAAGACATTTTATAAGAAAATCGCAAAAGAAATTCGATTTAATCATTTATGATGTGCTTTCAGGAGAAGTACAACCTAATTATGTTTTCACTATAGAATCATTAAAGGAACTAAAAAAAGTGTTGAATCCCAACGCAATAATAATAATTAACTATCAAGGCATTTTAAATGACCCCAGCGACAAGGCCTTTTATGCTTTGTACAAAACATTTCAAGTTGCAGGTTTTTCTTCCTATTATTGGGCAACAAACCCGAACGCATTTGACGATATTGTTTTTGTCATTTCTCCTGAGGAAATTAATTTTGAAAAAATTCAAAAAAATACTTTAAATGAATGTTGTAAAGCTTCACATGTGATAAATAATTTTTTGAAAAATCCAGCAACATCAACAAAAACTTCATTAACAAATGTTGAGGTGCTTACAGACGATAAACCTATCCTAGATCGATTGAATCATAATGCAATGCTTAATTGGCGAAAAATAATGTTGAAAGACATTACTAATATAGAATTAGATGAAGGAATAAGTATTTTTAAATAAAATTAAGATGTCTTTAAAAACTTTTTTTATTAAACACCCTTTTTTGTTCATTATTGCTTTTGTTGAAGGTGGAATAATAATGGCAATTGAAATAATGGGTGGAAATATTTTAACCACTTTCTTTGGACCTTCAATCTACCTTTGGACGGGCATATTAGCCATTTCCCTTGCCGGTTTAGCAAGTGGATATTTTATCGCATCAAAATTGTCAAGCAACACGGATATAAAAAAATTATTCTTAATGATTGTAGGAATTTCTTTTTTTACTTCAACAATTCCACTCATAGCAGATTATCTCATTCCTTTTACTTTGAATTTTGAAATTAGATTAGGCGTTACTATTGGCTGTTTCCTCCTTTTATTTCCTGTTATGTTGTTTTGTGGATTGGTCTCTCCATACATAATCCAGCTAATAACAATGGATGGAAAGTCTGCAGGTAAAAATGCAGGCGTTGTTTATTCCGTTTCCACTTTTGGTGGCATTGTTTTTACATTTATCACAGGCTTCTGGATGATTCCATTCCTGGGAATAAGAAAAAGTCTTTTAATGCTAGGAATAACTATTTTACTTTTTGGATTGATTGATTTTATAATTGCGAAGAAAAAAAACAAATAAGATTTCAAAAATTAGTTTCCGTTTTTTCTTTCGTTTATCGATTCTATTAACTTGTATAAAGTCTAATATACAAGGTGTTTAATCTCAAATAATGGTATATGTGCCATATTTCGACCACACAAACCGACAGAAATAAAATTAAAAGTTTCATTATAACGAAACTTTCATTATCTTTGACACATTGAATAATTGCAACGAATGGACAAACATTTTGAAATCCTATTTTTAGACGAGGCATTTGAGTTTTTAAGCAGTTTGGAACGGAAGCATTACGAAAAAATACTTTATAATATTCGTAAATCTCAAGTAGAACTTGACCCCGAACTTTTCAAAAAACTCTCGGACGACATTTGGGAATTTAGAACACTATATCAGGGAAATCAATATCGCCTACTTGCTTTTTGGGACAAGACTTCCAATATTGACACCTTAGTAGTTTCGACACACGGATTCATCAAAAAAAGAAGTAAAGTCCCAGCCAATGAAATTCAAAAGGCTGTTAACATTAGGACAAAATATATAGCAGACAAACAATTAAAAAACAAAAAAAAATGAAAGCACATACTTTAGACCAAGTGCAAGACAAACTAATTGGTAAAATTGGGACACCTGAACGAGACATATTTGAGTATGAACTTCAAATGAACTTAATTGGTAAAGCCATCAAGCAAACTCGACAAGAGCGACACTTAACACAAGAAGAACTAGGAAAACTAATTGGTGTTCAAAAGGCACAAATTTCACGACTTGAAAATAATGCAAGCAATGTGACAATGGACACATTGTTAAGAGTTTTTAGCGCACTAAAAGCAAAAATCAAACTACAAGTAGAACTGCCAAACTTGAACATTAGCGTTGGAAAATAATACGGTGTAATAGGAGGTTATTATGATTTAGAATTCGAGGAAGATACTCGGATATTATTTGAGGAAATTAGAAAAGGGTTATTTGAAATTTTTTATTCAAATGTAACAGAGGACGAGCTGTTAAGTGCTCCTGAAAAGGTAAGAGAATTAATGCCAAGTTTACCGCAAAAATACATCACAAAGGTAGATTTGGTTGAAGAAGCTGTTAATCTTGCCAACTCATATTTGCTAGAAAATTTAGTAGGGGAAACGAGTAGAACAGATTGTTTTCATATTGCATTAGCAACAATTCATCGGGTAGATATTCTGATTAGTTGGAATTTTAATCATACCTGCCTGCCGGTAGGCAGGTTGTAAATGTAACTAGAATTAGAGGATACAATGCCGTAAATATGAAACTGGGATATTCAACCATTGACATTCGTTCACCCAAAGAAATAATATACAACAATGAAAACTAAAAAAGAAAAAGATTTTGACGCAGTAAAATTTATGCGCGAAGTAAGAGACAAAATAAGCATAGAAACGCAAGGAATGAATTTCGAACAAATAAAAAAATATTTTGAAGCCAGACGAATAAAAGCTACATCCTAACCGGAAAGCTGAAAACTTAATATTTTCTATCTATGCGTGAATTTCAGTGTGTTTTGAGTTTTTATTTTCTAATAAGCATTTCCTTCCCGACAAATTTTATATGCAACTGCGGACAGTTGTATGCTACAAAATGACATAGAATAAATATATTGCTTGTTATGTTTAAAGCTCAAATTTTTTTTGGAAAATATAATAGAGAAAAAGTATTGTTTCTGTTTTGCTTTTTTATTTCTAATCATTTATTTTCTCAAACTCAAATCAATCCTTGGCAACTCAAGAAGTACGAAAATGGAATTTCCATCTACACACGCACTACCGAAAATTCAAAATACAAAGAGTTGAAATCGGTTTTTTTAGGTCAAAACCCAAAATATTTACCCCGATTTCGACTTTAATAATATAAAATAATACCCTAATTTTATATCAAATAATCAAAATAATTACCCTAATTTTGAATATGTTTAAAAGGGCAATAGTACAAGAGCTGGAAAAATGGGCAAAAAAAAAGAATAGAAAGCCTTTAGTGATTAGAGGGGCAAGGCAAGTTGGTAAAACTACGGTTGTAAATCAGTTTGCTCAAAACTTTGAACAATACATCTACTTAAATTTAGAGCTTCCCACCGACCGCAAACCATTTGAGAATTTTAAGGATTTAGAAACATTGGTTCAAGCCTTACTTTTTTTGAAAGATAAAGAATACTCAAAAAGAAAAAGTACATTATTATTTATTGATGAGATTCAGGAGGTGCCTGAAGCATTTAATATTTTACGTTTTTTCTATGAACAAATGCCCGAAATTCCGGTTATTTCGGCAGGTTCGCTTCTCGAAACCATTTTTAATAATAAATTGAGTTTTCCGGTTGGTAGAGTTGAATTTTTAGTTGTAAGACCTGTTTCCTTTATTGAATTTTTGGAAGCCGCTAATGAAAAATCAGCACTAGAGCAGATTAATCAGATTCCTTTAAAATCATTTGCACACGAAAAATTATTAAATCTTTTTCATACTTATGCCTTAATTGGTGGGATGCCTGAAATAGTTAAAGAGTATACTGAAACAAAAGACTTAACTGCTTTAGGTACTTTATACGATTCGATCATAACGTCATACATAGATGACGTTGAAAAATATGCGTCTAATAATACACAAGTGCAAATAATTAGGCATGTTATAAAGGCAAGTTATTATGAGGCAGGCAAGCGCATTAAGTTTCAGGGTTTTGGTAAATCGGGTTATGGCTCAAAAGAAATAGGAGAAGCCCTGCGAACATTAGAAAAAGCATTGTTAGTTAGTTTAATTTATCCAACAACCAATGCTAAATTACCTATAATACCCGAGTTACAAAAATCGCCCCGGCTCCACTTATTAGATACCGGCTTGATGAATTATGCTGCCGGAATACAAAAAGAAATAATTGGAACCACAGACTTGAATAACGTTTATCAAGGGACGGTAATTGAACATTTGGTAGGTCAGGAATTATTGGCGAGTAATTATAATGCACTAAGTGCATTAAGTTTTTGGGTACGGGAAAAAACAACGTCAACTGCTGAAGTAGATTATGTAATAGCTTATGATGGGAGGTTAATACCCATTGAAGTAAAATCGGGGAAAGAGGGGAAACTAAAATCGTTACATCTTTTTATGGATGAATCGCCCAATACAATTGCAATTCGTTTTTATGCGGGAGAATTATCAGTAACTATAGCAACAACACCAAAGGGCAAAAAATACCATTTGTTGAATTTGCCTTATTATTTAGTTTCTCAACTACCAAAGTACATTGAATGGTTAAACAAAGATGTTGCTAAACATTAATTTTTGGCACATATAACATCATAATTATATGATACTATTTCATAAAAAATATTCTTATTTATTTTTTTACTGATTTTTCAACTCAACGTATTTAGCGAAGTTGCTGAAACCAATCCCTGGGAACTAAAAAAATTTGAAAATGGAATTTCCATCTACACACGCACTACCGAAAATTCAAAATACAATCGCTATTTATAAATCTCCACTTCCGGCACAATTGCTTTAATAGTTAATTTTGAATTAAATTTGTAAAATAGTAACTTATAAGTTACATTTGTACCAATGGGAAAAGTTAGAGAAGTTGTAGCTTATGAACATTATTTCGAAAATTTCCTAAAAGAGCAACCGAGAAAAGTTCAAGACAAAATTTTCAAAATAATTGAGGCGATAGAAACATTAGAAAGAGTTCCTGCAAACTATTTGAAAGCTATGGAAGGAACAGAGGGGCTTTATGAAGCAAGAATTCAGCTTTCTTCAAATATTTGGAGAGTATTTTGTTTTTTTGATAAAGGTAAACTAGTTGTATTGTTAAATGGATTTACCAAAAAGACACAGAAGACGCCAACAAATGAAATAAAAAAAGCGATGAGTTTAATGAAAGAATATTACGAACAAAAAAAAAATAAAATGAAAACTAAAAACTGGAAACAAATAAAAGACTCTGTTTACGGAAAAAAAGGAACAAAAAGACGAGACGAGCTTGACAGAGAGTTTGAAAGTTTAAAAATAGGTTTGCTTTTAAGAAAAGCCCGTGAAGAAAAGCACTTAACGCAAGACCAGTTGGCAGAACTGGTTGACAAAAAAAGGACTTTCATATCAAGAGTAGAAAACAATGGAAGTAATTTAACTTTAAAAACACTGTTTGACATTGTGGAAAAAGGACTTGGTGGCAAAGTGAAAATTTCAATCGAGATGTAAAAAATACTATATTGCTTGTTATGTTTAAAGCTCAAATTTTTTTTGGAAAATATAATAGAGAAAAAGTATTGTTTCTATTTTGCTTTTTTATTTCTAATCATTTATTTTCTCAAACTCAAACCAATCCTTGGCAACTCAAGAAGTACGAAAATGGAATTTCCATCTACACACGCACTACCGAAAATTCAAAATACAAAGAGTTGAAATCCGTTTTCCAAATAAAAACATCTTTGTCAAGTATCATAGCTTTATTAAATGATTTTGAATCTTACCCACAATGGGTTTATAGATGTGAAAAATCAAAAGCCATCAAAAAGGATTCCGACAAACATTTAATTCGTTACCAATCAATTATGGCACCTTGGCCAGTTGATAATAGAGATATGGTTTTGGAAGTAAATTCATATCAAGATGAAAAAACAAAAATTGTTTACCAAAAAGTTATCAGTGTCCCCAATTACGCTCCGCAAGTGAATGGGCATGTGAGAATTCGGGAGTTTCGTGCTCAATGGACATTAAAGCCTTTAAAAAATGGAATGGTGGAAGTTGAATATGAATTATTAGTAAACCCTGGAGGAAATATTCCTGCTTGGATTGTTAACATGGCTGTTGTTGATGGTCCTTTCGAAACATCTGTAAATATGAAAGAATGGCTGATGAAAGATAAATACCAGAAAACAGTTTATTCGTTTATTACTAATCCCGAATAGTATTTTTGAGTTTAGTAATAATCCTTATTTTTACAAAAAAATAGTATTTTCTGCTATTCAGACTATGACAGAGCAATCTTCAAATATTCCTTTCGAAAAATTCATTGATGTAAAAAAAGCAATTGCGGGTAAAAACCCCGGATTATTAAAATTTTTACCGAATTTTTTGTTGAGATATATTATTCGTACTGTCCATCAAGACGAACTAAATGTTGCTGTTGAACGCAATAAACACAGGATAGGACACGATTTTGTAGATGCTGCAATGGAAGAGTTTAAGGCAATACCAGTTGTTGTTGGTGAAGAAAATATTCCAAAAACCGGAGGAGTTATTATGGCAGCCAATCATCCGCTTGGTGGACTTGATGGAATTGCTTTTATGGATGTGGTTGGAGAGTATCGTAAGGATCTTAAATTTTTTGTAAACGACCTTTTAATGGCTTTCAAAAATTTATCTTCTATTTTAATTCCTGTAAA
>JAYVZC010000325.1:0-3344 GCA_043783695.1 Bacteroidota bacterium | reverse complement strand
GTATGCTCAACAAATAAAAGAGGAACAAAAGCAATAAATAACAATGGAATCAAGCCATTTGGAAGCCATGCAAATCCTAACAACAAACCGGTTAGAATAGATAGTAGGTATAACTGGTATTTTTTCAATTAAAATTTTGTTTGTAAAGATAACAAAATCACCGTTCATTTGAAGCAATTAAACACTTGGGAATGCCCCATTTTCCGACCCATTCTTTTAATAAAATAACAGTTCCATCGCAAGTCAAAAAGTTTCCTTTTTCATCTTTTTTAATTACGAATAGTTCGGCACTTTGTAACTTTAGTAGAATAAGATCCTGAAGTTCTTTTTCTGTGATTGTGAAATGACATCGACCAAAGCTATTTACACCAACTGCATTATTTTTAAGATCCATTTCGGAGCTTACCGAATCGGGCAAAATGGCATCTTCGAGTAGCCGTTTTTTATATTGAAGGTAATTCCCTTTTTCATGTGCTTTACCGAGTTTGAGAGCTTGTTTTTTTCCAATTTCTAAAGCAATGCAAGCCATCCAATAAGCATGTTTAAATGCATCCAACTTCCCACCATTATTATCTGTCCCAATTATTCCTGTTTGTTTTATTGAATCGACAACCAATTGAACTTCTTTGGTAACTATTAATGCTTTTTTTGCCTTAATAGGATGAAAGGAAACCCAACATTTTTCGGGGCGAGACAGTTTTCTGAAGGATGACTGAGAAAATAAATTTATTGGAAATTGTATGACAAGAAGTATATAAAATAAATATTTCATTATCGTATTAAAAACATTTTACCAAATCCTTTTTTAAAGTATTGATCGGCACCACTTCCCCGTTTTTCAATATCCTCTCCTCGTATACTTGTAACCACTCTATACAAATAAACACCATTTGCTAATTGGTCGCCAAACTCATCTTTCCCGTTCCAGGCATATTCAGTAATGTTTCTACCTATATGCAATAATCCCAATTCATCATTTGTTATTTCACGAATTACTTTTCCTGTTATTGTTAAAATTTGAATTTTAAAATAGGTTGGGACTTCCGAACCTGTAAGTGTAAAAACAAAATGAGTAGCCGTGGAGAATGGATTTGGATAATTCATTACTTCGGTGATGGTTGCTTTATTAACGACTTCAAAATTTATTTTATAATCGATAGAGCCCGATTGATTATCCGACATATCCTTCGCTTGTACTATCAATTGATATTTTCCATCTTCATACAATAAAGGGGTATAATTAATTTTGCAACTATTGTTCGGCAATACAGCCGGTGTAAATGTTAGGGTGGAGCCAAAATAAATTCGCTGAGCCACAGAAGAAGAAGGTGGCTGTATAAACAAATGATAATCGTTTGTATCATTTAAAGCTAAAAATTGATTTTCATCTTTCAACTGTACCAGTATGCTTGGCTTAGCAGAAACAATATCACTGTTTAAAATATGAATGCCGTCAAACGTAACATCCAAAAGTGGATTAATCTTATCCATAGAAACATTAAATGGAATGCGAATAATATTATTAAAATGATATTGTTCCAATTGTGATTTTGTTTGATTGATTGGATTTACTTCCACCCACAAAGCATTATTTCCTCTGTAATTTGTTGTAAGTAAAGCAATCGTATCAATAATTACTTCACCGGCTGCAAAAGGTCTTTTCTTAAGTTTTGATGAAAGAGGATGATTTATTCTGTCTGCATCTTCAACCCAATAAGTCACCAACAAACTATCCGTAAAAGGGTATTCACTTATATTTTGAATGGGGAGATGGATTTTCAGATTATCACCTTCTTGCAAAATAGTATCATTGATAGTATAGCCCATTGGTGGATTGATAGCGGCTTCCGGAACGGGAGTATAAATTACCTGCCAACGATCCAATTGAGGTGGTGAGTTCAGTGAGTCATCTTTCATATAAGCAACCAATCGTATGTTTGGATATAAAGTAGCATTTGCATAGGAACTTAAATTGCCAATATTTAATTGTGCAGTAGTAAAATTTTGAAGTGTTGTTTCAACACCTAAAGCATTTATTCCGATTAGCCTAACAACAACACTATCATCTGTTGTTATACCATCAATGGTATGTTGTTTCCAAGACAATGAATCCCAACTAAGTGCCGGACCAATAACTGGGGAGGAAATAAAACCTTCTGTCCAGTTGGATTTAATGGTTGTATCGAGCTGAATAATAGAGTTAATTGAATCCCCAAAAATTTCGCGAGCTGTACCTATCGCAGAACCTTTTTTACCATAAAATATAAATGGTTTATTATCTACAATCGTTCGTATTCCTCCGCTACCAAATGATTCGAAAGACTGATATAAAGTTGTATCCATTTGAATATTGGCATTCCCCTGACTGTATGCTAAAACATACCAACCTGTTGGAATGCTTGTAACGAAAGATTTTATTGTTGGTCGCCAATAACTTGTTTCATTTGAATAAAAATCAAATGCATTTAAATTACGAGGTACACAATGTCGGTTTCCGTATTGTCCGTATTCAATATCCAAAATAGTAGCACCAACAGGTGTTGTAGCAGGAGAAACAAGTTTAACACTTTGTTTGGGGACGGAACTTATTGGGTCAAAAATAACAAAAGTAATTCCCGCAAACGGAGCACAACTCCAATAATGCATTAACCCTCCATTGAGGCGGTAGCTAATATCTAAAGGATAGATATATGGATAAATTCCATTTTTACAATGCACTGTTTTTATATCATCAACAAAATCGAACTTACGCAAAGCCCTGTTAAAATTCACATATTGATAGCCATCATTTTTAAATTGAAAAAAATGCGCTTGCCCCCAGCCTCTTTTATTCAGAATATACTGAAATGAACTTTCGCGCCAACTATTCCCTGTTCCACCATCAGTAGCGGGACTAACACGCCAATAATAAACCGTACTATCTAAAAATGGAAATATGGCAGTTGGTTTCCAAGACACAACACCGCCTGGAGCATTAATGATAATGGATGACATTAAAGGGCTATCGTATGTATCAGTAGTATCGATTTGAAAAATATAATTTTTTGATGTCGCTAATGGGTTAGCCGTTGAAGCTTTTAAAGTAATTGTATCTGTTGGTATAATCGCAAACTCATAAGGATACACGGGTACAATTGCACCTCCATTAATTAAGGCATCAATTAAAGTTGTACTATTATTTGTTTCATTTAGTTCATTAACATTATTGTATGCATCCAATGTTACTTTTATTTTATTTAAGCCAATATCTGTGGAAAAATTTATCGGTATATTAAAAGCTATGGTGTCTTTAAAAATGGGGGCTGCAGTTCTGATGGTATATCTGGTAGAATCACCATTAGGAG